>NZ_CAADGZ010000059.1:0-21753 GCF_900696675.1 uncultured Candidatus Kuenenia sp.
GCTGGCATCCACGTACCTGGGCGAGCCTGGTTATAATGAGGGTCGTTCTCTCGCCCTCGACACGAGCGGGAATGTATATGTGACGGGGTATACTATGTCACCACTCTTTCCGACTACGAGCGGGGCATATGACACCTCTTATAATTATGGTTATGATGTCTTTGTATCTAAGCTGGACGGTGGATTAACGAGCCTGCTGGCATCCACGTATCTGGGCGGGCTTAGTGATGATTATGGTTATTCCCTCGCCCTCGACACGAACGGGAATGTGTATGTGACGGGGCAAACTGAGTCATCACGCTTTCCGACTACGAGGGGTGCATATGATACTTCCGATAGTGATGATTCTGATGTCTTTGTCTCGAAGCTGAACAGTGGATTAACGAGCCTGCTGGCATCCACGTACCTGGGCGGGTCTAATGATGATGAGGGTTATTCTCTCGTCCTAGACACAAGCGGGAATGTATATGTAACGGGTTGGACTAGCGGAGGAGGCTTTCCGACTACGAGTGGGGCATATGATACCTCTTATTATTATGGTTATGATGTCTTTGTATCTAAGCTGGACGGCAATCTTTCTGCCACATCAGCAACACCAACACCAACACCAACACCAACTCCAACTACGTGTACTGACAGCTACGAGCCTAACAACAGTACGTCTGAAGCTTACGGACCTTTGCGTTCTGGATCGAGTTACAGTGGCAAGATTTGCTCGGATAGTGACGTGGATTGGTTTAAGGTGAATATAACAATCGAAGGTACAATATCACTGTCCTTAACGGTTCCGTCTTCCAATGATTATGAATTAGAGCTGTATGATGCTTCTTATGCGAAAATCGTCAGTTCTACTAATGGGAGTGGTGTGAGCGAGTCGATTGACTACGATGCCACTTCAACGGGAAATTACTATATCAAGATATACGGATTCAGTGGCTCATCGAATACTACAAATTCATATACACTCACCTATACGTATACGTCTAAGACAACACCAACCCCTACAACAACGCTTACACCAGGTGGTCACACTGCTGCCTTATCTGTAAGTCCGTCAGAAGTATCTCTATATGATTCTGTTGTAGTAACAGTCGTGGATTGGGATTTAAATACAACCAGTAGCTATGCCGATACTGGAAATGTGAGAATTAAATCAAATTCAGATACAACAGGCTTCTATCTTGGGTTAATGGAAATGAATGTGAACTCTGGCAGTTTTAAGGGTACATTCGTGACGGGCGATACGACAGACTTGTCTGCATCTCCTCGAAAAATAGGTGTTGGAGTAAATGATACTATAACTGTGTCTTACTCAGATAATCTAGATGCTGATGGTAATAGCACAACAATAACAAATACGGTTTCAGTAACGGGTACAACTGGAACACCAACCCCTACAACAACGACAGAACCAAAGGTTGCGGCAGGGGATTCACACACCCTTGCCCTAAAGTATGACGGCACAGTCTGGACATGGGGACATAATGGGGATGGGCAATTAGGGGATGGAACATTTACCAACAGGACTACTCCTGTTCAGGTAAACGACCTCAGTGACGTCATTGCCATTGATGGTGGACAGCATCATCACAGCCTTGCAGTAAAATCGGATGGTACCGTATGGGCGTGGGGGCATAATGATGATGGTCATCTGGGAGATAGAACGTACACAAACAGAAGTTCCCCCGTGAAGGTAACTGATCTCAGTGGTGCTATCGCAGTTGCTGGTGGAGATTCACACAGTCTCGCCTTGAAATCAGATGGTACCGTATGGGCGTGGGGAGCGAACTGGTATGGACAATTAGGAGATGGTACAACCGCAGACAGCACTACACCTGTTCAGGTAAGTAACCTCAGCGATGTTATTGCCATTGCTGGGGGTGATAATCACAGCCTTGCTTTAAAGTACGATGGTACTGTCTGGGCATGGGGTGAAAATGCTTATGGTAAATTGGGAGACGAGACAGAAACGAATAGAACTGCACCCGTGCAGGTAGGCAGCCTCAGCAATGTTAATGCCATAGCAGTTGGCGACCAGCACAGTCTGGCACTAAAATCAGACGGCACGGTCTGGGCATGGGGAAATAACGAAGGCGGTCAATTGGGAGACGGAACAACTACAAATAGAAATACACCCATACAAGTGAATTTCTACGGCCAGTATATTACTACGATCGCGGCTGGATATAAGCATAACCTTGCTGTGGATTCAGAAGGTTATGCTTGGGCGTGGGGGTATGGTTGGGATGGTCAGTTGGGAGACGGGGCTAACGCAGATAGCTACATTCCTGTGCAAGTGATAGGACTTCGCTTTGTTACGGCCATTGTAGCTGGCGATTGGCATAGCATTGCCGTGAAGTCAGACGGCACGGTCTGGGCATGGGGGTATAATGGGGATGGTGAACTGGGAGACGGTACAACCTCAAGCAGAAGCACCCCGGCTCAGGTTGATATTAATTTAGGTCAGGCATCAGATTGTGGCGAGACTAATATAATGAGCTGGTCTGCCGCCAAATTGAAAATTAAAAGAAAGAAAAGTAAAGATATAACCATAACAGCCGCTCAAGGTGATGTGATAGAAGATGATAATACCATTTTTAAATGTCCCGTTGAAGGCCTGACGGTTACTGCAGTTGTTGATAGTAAAACTGAAGGAAAGAAGCTCATATCGGTTTCACCAACAAGCGCTGTAACTGATGAAAACGGTGATGTGACGTTCACGATAAAAGCCAAGAATAAAAAGGGAAATGCAAAGGTCTATTTTTCAATAGAAGAATGGGGTGAGTGGGTAACTACGGAATTATCAGTAAAGGTAAGGTAACTAATCCATGATATTTGTAATACATATCGGATATAATTTTGACGTAGGAAAATTTTCTGCTATCGAGTGCAGTGAAATGAGGGAAGGATAAGGGAAATTTATTCGCACAGGTTTCATGGTATTTTTTAACTTGTCAATTCATCTTAAAAAAGAAGGGGAAAAAGTCATGAAAAGAATTGCTTATAAAATGGTGGGTGAATTAGGGGACACTTCCCATATTTCTTGATTGATCTGGTGGAATAATAATGGAAGTGTCCCTATATTTCTCGGAGAGGGCGAAATCTGTAATCGTATAAGTAGAAAGAGAAAAACGGTAGAACTATGCGGTGTCGTCGGAGTTAAGAGTGACGGTATGACTGTAAAAGGTATATAAATGAACTTGGGATGTCTAATTATTCAGGTTGATGACCGTAACGCAACAAGGAATTGTTACGGCTAATAGGGATAACTTCAGTATTGAGACACTTCCCGTATTTCAGAAGTTAATCTGGGAAGTGTCCCTCTATTCCCCCTCTATTCCCTATAGTTAAAGGGAATATTAAGTGAACTTCGGCGGGAATAAATTATTGGAGAATTAGGGACACATCCCATATTTCTTACTTTATTTGGTGGGAAAATAAGGGATATTTCCTATATTTCTATATTTTAGAATAAATGTTTAAGGCTGATCTGCAGCAAACAAAGGGAAAATCCATAAACCACATACATAACAGGAGGCTATAATGCTAATAAAACATCCTTTAAAGAAAAGGCTTATTAAATCTGTTTTGTTATTAATGGGACTGGTAATAGCGCTAACCCTTTACCCATTGACCAAAAACAACTCAAACCTTGCTAATGATCAGGATATAGTCAGCAATTCAAATATCCTATACCTCTCAACTATCAATCCTGGTAAGGATTGGCAGACTACCATAAGCATTACAAACTCAGAATGTAAATGCAAACA
This sequence comes from uncultured Candidatus Kuenenia sp., assembly GCF_900696675.1. Taxonomy (NCBI): domain Bacteria; kingdom Pseudomonadati; phylum Planctomycetota; class Candidatus Brocadiia; order Candidatus Brocadiales; family Candidatus Brocadiaceae; genus Candidatus Kuenenia; species uncultured Candidatus Kuenenia sp. Next base: position 3,771 of record NZ_CAADGZ010000059.1, read on the forward strand.
GAGAAGGGTTAACGCAACGCTTACCGCATACGACAAAGATGGTTTATCCCTTGAGGTTATTAAAAACGTTATTAGGCTTAGAGCAAATAAAACAAAGACCTTTCATTCTCAAACATTACCCACCGATGCTGAATCCTTAAGGGTTGAGTCAAATGGCAACCTTATATGCAATGCAATTTTCAAAACACGTGATGGCACAAAATCAGAAGTAGTCCCTGCCATCAAAGAATCATCCAGACAGCTAGATTTCCCAGCGCTGCTCAGTTACGATGACCTCTATATATACAAGACCATTACCCTTTTAAACCCAAACACAAACCCCGCAAGTGTTGATATTGTAGCCTTGGATAAGGACGGATATGAGATAGACCTTAATGATTTACCATCCCTTTCGTCAATGGAAAGCAAAACCTTCTCCCTCGTGGATATCTTTGGCGCAAGAATATTAAAAGACCTGTCAACGGTGAGGATCAATTCAGATAGTAATATTATTGGACTTCAGTTTGTGGACTATCCAGCGGTTGACCTTGTTGGGCTTCCGGCCCTGACCACTACCAGCAAGGGCTGGACGTTTCCAATAGCAACCAAAGGAGAAAACTTCGATCTGTGGACAAAAGTGGGTATTTTAAATCCTGGCAATGATATAGCCAATGTTAACATTGAGGCATTTGATACCAGCAATGACTCACTGGGGATTATCCATAGTCAAACCATTTTGCCGGGTGTAACCTATGTTATCAATACCGCAAATATTGATACTATTGAGGGAGATGCCATACCTTCAAATACCGCTATCCTCAAGATCACTTCTACCCAGCCTGTAATTGGGTATGAAGTCATTGGTGTTCTAAATGGCAGCGGTCTTTCAGCAGTTATGGGGATTCCTGACGAAGACCAAACCTCGGTGGGATTTGAGCTAATCGGTTCAATGGACGGAGAGGTGCTTAATACCTATTCAATGATGCGGATGGGCGATGGGAGCGTAAAGTCAACGGCTGGGAGTTTGGGGAGTGAAGAATGGAGAAAAAATGTAAACATAATACCCGACACTTTAGAAATAATCTCTGAACCAACAGCAGAAGTAAATAAAAATGTAGATGTTTCGCAAAATACGGGCACTTCATTCACACTGGAATTTCCACTTAAGGACGTTAAGTATAACAGTAAGGATGAATATTGGACTCCATACACTGCTAAAATATCCGCCGTTTTTGATCATACTATGAAAGGAAAAGACAAAAATAGCAATAATTATGTAGTTGCGTATACTGGAGAAGGGGGTTCTGAGAAAGCACCTGGTACATGTGAGAAAGAAAATGGTATGGAAACAAATAAGGGATGCGGTTATTACAAGAAAGGCGATGATAACCCATTTATTATAAACAATCATTATGTAGGCGTTAAAAATAAGGCAAAGATTCTACAGTACGATGGTCATTCGGGGTATGACTATAAAGTTGAATTAAAAACGCCTGTCTATGCTGCTGCTAAAGGAAAAGTTGTAGAGGCAGAATGGAATGTGTATCCACCTGGGCATAAGCACGCTGGTGAGGATGCGGGTGGTGGTTATTTTATAAGGATAAAGCATGACAATGACTACACTACTAGTTATCTCCATTTATTTGATATGAATGACCAAACAGCAGGGTTTAAAGTGGCAAAGGGTGACAATGTAGATAAAGAACAAATTATTGCCTATTCAGGCAATACAGGTGCAGCATCATCAGGACCTCACCTTCATTTCGAGGTGAGAAAGGGTTGGGTAGAAAATGTATCTAGGGGGACATCTATTGATCCCTATGGCTGGCATCCACCAGTATCAACTGTTGATCCATGCAAAACACTTACAGGAGTAGATAATACGACCCTTTGGGCGGCAAAAGATACACTTCCACAAATTACCTCAATAAGTCCTTCACGTGAAGTTGCTGGAACTTCAGTAACGATAACGGGCAAGAGATTTGGTACTGCAAAAGGTACAGTAAAATTTGGTACGGTAGAAGCCGATGTCACTTCATGGAGTGATACCGAAATAGTTGCGACTGTGCCTGATGGTAATGGAACAGTATATGTAAGAGTGACAACAGCCGGAAAAGAAACAGCAGTAACAAGCACAGGAGATGATGATAAAGAGAAATATGTATTTACATACACAACATCACCCACTGACAATCCCCCCTCTGTCTCCATTACCTCTCCTGCAAATGGTTCTACTGTTGCAGGCAATGTTACAGTTTCTGCTAGTGCATCGGATGACAAAGGTATTGGAAGTGTAAAGTTCTACCTTAACGATACACTACAGTACACAGACACTACTTCACCGTATTCGTGGCCATGGGATACAACTCAGTCTACTAATATCTCTCATAACCTAAAAGTTATTGCCTATGATACTACTAATCAGACGGCTACGAGTCAGATTAGTGTTACGGTTAATAATACAACCACCAGCATCGCCGTTAGTTCTTTCAAAATCAACAATGACGCATCCAGCACCACTAGCCGGACGGTAACGCTCAACAATACTGCAACAGGCAGTCCTGCCTATTACATGGCAAGTGAATCATCCTCTTTTAGTGGCGCAAGTTGGCAATCGTATTCACAGAATCCTGGTTTTACCCTGAGTTCTGGTAATGGAAATAAGACCGTATACTTTAAGGTTAAAAACATTGCTAATACTGAATCATCAGTGGTGAGTGACAGCATAAATTTGAATGAGTCGTCTACTTCCTGCACTGAGACAGTTTCTTCAGGTCAGTGGAAGGGGGAATACTACAACAATAAGAATTTGAGCGGCAGTCCAGTCATGACAAGGAACGATGGAAGTGGGAATCTCAATTTTGACTGGGGCAGCGGAAGTCCAAGCAGTTCGTGCGGTGTTAATAGTGACGATTTCTCAGTTCGCTGGACGAGGACGGTTTCTTTCGATGCCAACACCTATCGCTTCACGGTAACGTGTGATGATGGTTTCAGACTTTATGTAGATGGTAGTTCGAAGCTTGAGAAATGGATCGATCAAGGCTCAACGGAGTACACGGTGGATGTATCACTTTCGTCAGGGAATCACACCATAAAAATGGAGTACTATGAAGCTGGTGGGGGCGCTGTAGCAAAACTATCATGGGAGGTGGTGTCCTCTACAATTTCCGTTACTTCTTTTAAAATCAATAACGATGCATCCAGCACCACTAGTCGGACGGTAACGCTAAATAATACTGCAACAGGCAGTCCTGCCTATTACATGGCAAGTGAGTCCTCATCATTTAATAATGCCATTTGGCAGACATATTCAGCGAGTCCAAGCTTTACCTTGAGTTCAGGTAATGGAAATAAGACCGTATACTTTAAGGTTAAAAACAGTGCTAATACTGAATCATCAGTGGTGAATGACAGCATTACCCTGAGTGAGTCTACTTCCTGCACTGAGACAGTTTCTTCAGGTCAGTGGAAGGGGGAATACTACAACAATAAGAATTTGAGCGGCAGTCCAGTCATGACAAGGGATGATGGAAGCGGGAATCTCAATTTTGACTGGGGCAGTGGTAGTCCAAGCAGTTCGTGCGATGTAAATAGTGACGATTTCTCCGTTCGCTGGACGAGGACGGTTTCTTTCGATGCCAGTCTCTATCGCTTCAAGGTAACGTGTGACGATGGTTTCAAACTTTACGTAGATGGTAGTTCAAAGCTTGAGAAATGGATCGATCAGGGCTCAACGGAGTACACGGTGGATGTATCACTTTCGTCAGGGAATCACACCATAAAAATGGAGTACTATGAAGCTGGTGGGGGCGCTGTAGCGAAACTATCATGGGAGGTGGCATCATCTGGTAGTGTGCCTGGCAGCATTACCGACCTTACAGCCACTGCTGAGTGTGATGGCACTGCGTCTCAGGTACGGCTGAATTGGTCTGCTGCAAGTAATGCCACCTCGTATGACGTCTACCGTAACGGCAGTTTGTATTACAGTGGGGTATCAGGGACACAATTCATCAATAGCGCCAACATTACATCTGGAACGTCTTATTCTTACTACGTTCAGGCCAAGAACTCCTATGGTTCTACCAACTCCAATACTGTTTCTGCAACGGCAATAACTTGTGTCAGCAATATGCCTGGCAGCATTACTGACCTTACGGCCACAGCTGAGTGTGATGGCACAACTTCTCAGATACGGCTGAATTGGTCTGCTGCAAGCAATGCAACCTCGTATGATGTCTACCGCAACGGCAGTTTGTATTACAGTGGGGTATCAGTGACACAGTTCATCAATAGTTCCAATATTACAACGGGAACGTCTTATTCTTACCATGTCCAGGCCAAGAACTCTTATGGTTCTACTAACTCCAATACTGTTTCGGCAACGGCGAAAACTTGCGGCGGGTCTACCAGTCAATCAGAGCGCATTACTAACGGCAGCTTTTCTTCCGGTACAAGCGGATGGACGCTATCGAGTGATTTTTGGGCAGGCACAAATCTTTCTAACTATCGCACCTCACCGGGCTATGCAGCGGGAGGCGTAGACAGTAGTGGAACGCCAAAAAACAATGCGTATGGTTCCATGTACCAAGCAGTAACTATCCCATCCAATGCAACTTCGGCCACTATCAGTTTTTGGTATAACATAACAACATCAAATGAATCAGGATATGATGCGCTCTACACAGTTATCAAAAATTCTTCGGGGAGTCATTTAGCAACAGTTGCTACCTTCAGCAATGCCGATAAAGGAACATTAGGAAGTTACAGCAAAAAAAGCCTTGATGTAACCTCATACAAAGGGCAGACCGTCACAATATATTTTCTGGCAATGACTGATTCTGCTAATACTACGGTATTCAGAATTGACGATGTCAGCCTTATGTCTGATGGAAATTAAGAAATTTTCCTTTTTTTAAGCTGAATACAATTTGTACGTTTTGTAAAAACGAAACATTTGTGAATGAACAAAAGGGGTCAAATGAACAAAAGGGGTTACACCTTGATTAGTGATTTAATTTCTTCTAATCGTTTATTAATTTCATTTTCTTCAGATATCTTTGATTTCATAATAGTTACTCGCCAACTTATGGAAGAATAACCAAGACCAAACAAATTCCCGATTTCCTGGTTATTAAAAATATTCCTTCGCTCATTTTCTCGTGATAAGATGTGATAGTAAGCCACTTCAAATTCTATGCGCCATTGTCTTGTCATGTCAGACAAGATAGCAAAATTACCTTCTATTGCCAACAGCATAATCACTAATCAAGGTGTGACCCCTTTTGCGCCTCCCGAACAGTACGATTGGTATGCTCCTGGAGTTGGCTTCATCAGACAAATCATTAAAGAAACGCGAGAAATGATAATAAACAAGTCAGGGTATCTCCGTGGAGGCTCTGAAGAAATAACTGTGCAATTGGAATCATTCAAAAAATGATGCGAAGCCAAGAGACCGTCAGGATAGAGGAAGGAATTGGTATATTGGTTTTAATTTCTCAACCTTATATAAATTTTATCAAGGTAATTTTAGTATAAAGATATACAGGCGATCACCATGATTACAAAACAAGACTATATTTTATATTTGTTGATCTTGCTTGTCCTTTTTGAAGGTTGTGCAAAAAGATATCCTCTTGGCACGAAAGAAGAACAATGGCAAGCCTTGAGCCCACAACAGCAGGCGGAACATACTACAAAGCAATAGGGTGCATTCCCGATTTTTTGTGACTTCCGCCATGTTTTAATAAAACGTACAGTAGTGTTAACCCTGACAGGGTTTCAAACCCTGTCAGGGTTGTTTTGCCCCGACTCCATGAACGCTTACAAAAAATCGGGAATGCTCCCAAGCAATATCAGATAGACGAAGAAAGAAGAAAAAGGCAGGAAGAATACCGGCAGCAAAAAGAAAGAGAAGATGCAGAGGCGATAAGATTAGAAAAGGAACGCATTTTACAGCTTTATAGGAATGCGCGTTACGGCGATATTATTCAGGTGAACATATCTGGAGGCAGCATTGCCTTTATCGGAGAAAGAAAAGGTTACGAACCTTTGTCCTTCGATCTGGTGAGAGGCGAGAGGAAAAGGATTCCATTCTATCACCACGATAAACAAATAACCTATCAAACAGACATCTGGGTAGCGTATGACAACAACGCCTTTTATTTTGATGTTGGAGATGACCAGAAATATGAACAGAGTACAGATAAGATAGTTATTTTAGATAATGGACGCTGGGATGAAGGGAAGACATATCGCCCAAAAACACTCGATAAGAGCACCTATAGTCAGGCGCATGGCATAAAGGTTTTTATACGGTATAAACTATTGCCCGGTATGCAACGAAAAGGGGCGTATCATTATTACCCGCCTCAATGAAGTGAGTTAATTTCTAAATTATCTTATAACTGTTGTACGGTATTTGTGCTAAATTTGCGCTAAAATCAATCCAAAAGGATAGAATTAATTGAAATGAATAGAATTGATATAACTCCAACAATCCCTGAATTTTCAAGGTAAAACAGGAAACCAGCCCAATATCAAGGACTTAAGAATTTTCAATATTTCACATTTGTAACCTGAACCCATGAGTTTATACGGATAATGAGTCCATGTACTGCTGTTAAATTCCAATGCCCAAATCACAAAATCCCTGCTCGGAATTTATTTGTCATTTGTTCTGCCAATAGAAGGCTGGATTAAAAGTATGAAACGTTTGGTTCAGGGTTATGATAGTAAGGAAAAACAGCAATACTTCTATTGGTTGATAGAAAAGGGAATCATTGTTTCCTTAACAAGCGATTATTTCTTCATGTGTTTTTTCAATTCGTTTACGTATTGCGGCAACTGTCTGTACAAATGCTTTTTCTTGCGTGCTTTTGCCTTTGATAATGCATAAGAGGCAAGTATTGGCGTTGCAATTGTTGCGTCACAATAGACAACTACGTGGTTCTTTATCTCTTCTATCCGCATTTTGCCCCACGAAATAGCTTCACTAGGCGTTGCCCCGGAAAGCCCTCCCCATTGAGGCGCATCGGTGGTAATCTGAATAAAGTAGTCGTGCCCCCCCTTATTTATATCGAGTATTTGAGCAAGGGTCGGCTGGGTTTGCATATAGAAGTTTTTTGGCGAGCCGCCTCCAATGCTTACTACACCATTTAATGTGCTGTTAAATACTATAGCAGTGGATTGAATAACATCAATATCGGTATCGATTACAAGGTTGTTTCCTTGTAATTTCAGATACGACAAATTCATGCCGATGGATGAATCTCCGGGCGATGAAACGAAGACAGGCACATTATATTTCGCTGCCTGCGCCACAAAACTCAATTGCGATGACGACGTTTCGGAGAGAACAGCCTTCCCTAGCAGATAATGAAAATCAGCAGTAGAAATAGGTTCAGTATTTGAAATCCCCTTTGTTACGTCCTGGATAAATTTGTCGGTCTTCAGGAGCAGTTCATCGGTGATAAAAATATCATAAATTCGTTCAATACCTGCATGATATAACTCGGTATCATCCGCCCGGAAATCTCCCTGATGAATGGGCAAGTTTAAGGCAAAGTGGAGATCGTGGTAGAGATTGGCGCCGGTAGAGATAATAAAATCAACAAATCCTTTTTCCATAAGGCTTATGAGAGTTCCGCCCATGCCAGTGGGGGTCATTGCACCGGAGAGCGTTACGCCGACGGTAACATCTTTGCTAAGCATATGGCAGTAAAGCTTGCAGGCCTCTGCGAGTCTTCCTCCATTAAATGCCCCCGAATGGCTAAATACGTCAACGAGATCACTAACGCTCATCCCCTTCTTCAAAAATTGCGGAAGTATTTGCGGTTTGCATAAATATTTTCTTTGTAATTGACACTGGTTCGTTCGTTTTGTTTTATCAGGCATCGTTGAAGACTCTTTATTTTTGTTAAGGTTTCTTATGAAAAATATTTACAATAAACTATCGTACCTAATCCGTAACAATATAGTTTTTTGAAAAAGTAGGGGCGTAAGCGCGATAAAATATATATCACAGTGCCAGTTGAGTCAATTGAATAATAAAAAATGTGGTAACTCTTTGGTTTTTTGAAAAAGGCTTCATCTTTTATGATTACAACAACGGGAGAGAGCACAGGATTTCTTTTTGTATATTTTCGGTAGTAATAGATTCCAGACAGATTTTCGGAAAACAGGTTTTTCTTACTTCATCAGAACAAGGGCTGCATGATGTTGGGCGGTAACATATGTTAACTGATTTTCCGCGAGGACCCCATACTGCAGGATCGGTAGGGCCAAATATTGACAGCATAGAAATTCCCATTGCTGCGGCCAGGTGGGTAATGCCGGAATCATTGCCAATAAAGAGGTCGCACTGTTGTAATATTGCGGCGAGTTTTGGCAGTGGTTGATTATCGATTATGCAGATATTTTTTTTGGGTAAATTACCGGCATTTTTGGTGACCACGGTATCTGCCGGCCCCTTTATAATAAAAATTTGTGCGTTAAGACGTTCTATTAACCAATGAATTATTGAAGAGTAGTTTATGAAGGGCCATGATTTGTGGATACTGCCGCTTCCGGGATGGATTGCTATTGTTTTTTGTACGGCATCGGGGGCGTTGTCGTGAAAAAAATCCTTTCCGGCTTTCAGGTCTTCTTTATTCAGGTAGATAATTGGCGAAGTGTTTGAATATGGTATTTCCAGTAATTTCAGGAAATTCAGAAAATGATTACTGATATGAATTGGTTCTGAATTACTGGGGAAAGGATTATAGCAAATAACCTTTCGTGCCCCGGATTTTTTAAGATTTTCGGAGAAAATGGTATCCTTATCAGAAACAAAAGCAATGATTAAATCAAATTTTGAAAATCTTTTTGTTAACGTATCAGGGAGTAACGCGTTTTTCCTGAATAATGATGAGATATCCGATTGGTCAAATCTGCTTATGGCATTGGCATAAAAACGGCCATGAACTATTTCCAGATATGAGGGATAACCCATAATCTCAATGTATGCGTTGGGAAAGTATTCTCGCAAAGCATGCAGGGCGGGTAAGGTAATAATAAGATCGCCGATAGCGCAAGGACGTAGGATGAGTATGCGTTTTTCTGGCAGCAATTTCTTTGCAATTTTTGACAAAATATTAAACGATGAAATACGAAACACTCAATTTAATCCTCCCCCTTTTGGGGGTAAGGGGGAGGATTTTTGGGGTTTGTTTCGTGTTTCGTTCGTACTTCGAATTTCGTTTTTTTTATTTCGTGCTTGTTTGGTTCTGGCTATGCCAGCTTAAGAAACAAAGTGAAACAATTTTAATTTATTCAGAGTCACATCCCTTCTCTTCCCTCTTCTTCTTTATCATTTCAGAAACCTTTTCTACAAACTTGGGGTCTCCATCTTTTTCTGCTCGTTTTCTGGCTTCTTCTTTGATTTTTTTCACATCGAGGATGTCACCCATGCACTCTTCGGCAGAACTGCACCACTCAACACAGGTGGGCACCTTGTCTTTAAATATGGTAGTTCCGCATTTCGGGCAATCTGCCTTTTCCTCGTCACTCCACATTTCAACATCACAGCCGCAATTATCACATTTCCGGTCGATTGGTGTAGGGGTAGCGTTTCTTATACTACCGGGGCATTTAACTTTAGCCATTCCGTTTCTCCTTTATTAAGGGGTAATGCTTTTTCTTTATTAAGCACCTTCATTATGTATCTTCATCTAAAATAAAATCCTATGTGAATTTGCTTCGCAGGTCAAGAATTTTCTCAATCGCAAGCCGATAAAGATCAGAGATGAGGTGCATTCCCATATTCTAACAAAAGAATAACAGAAAATTTCATAGAGCGGTAAAGCCGCAATCAAAATGTTACGGATTTTGTAATTTGAGCATTGGAATTTTACCGCATTACTTGACCTCAAAATAATCTTGACATTAAATATATCAATATGTTAGCTTTTCGAGATTCATAAATATATGGGGGGATAAATATGTATTTTAACTATTTTTACTATAGAATTAGGTGTTCTTAGGGTTGGGTATTGTATAAAAAGATTGATTTGTTACCCTAAAACTAATGGTTTTAGGGTTTTTTTTTGCCTATAGGATTATATAGAATTATATGGTTGGGGGTATAGCCAATGATCATTGTGATGAAGGCTGAGTCGACAAAAGAAGATGTTGCTCATGTCCTTAAAGAAATTGAGAAGACCGGCTTAAAAGGCGTTCTTTTACAGGGAACAAACAGGAATGTGATTGCGGTAATCGGTGATGAACGCATTTTGCCGCAGGATTTTTGGGATGTATTGCCAGGGGTGGAAAAGAGCGTTCCTATATTAGCGCCTTATAAGCTGGCAAGCAGGGAAGGGAAGGATTTTAATACGATAATACATCTGCCAAATGGCAAAACTATCGGGGGGGAAAAGATTGCGGTAATAGCAGGTCCGTGTGCGATAGAGAGCAAGGAGCAGATCGTTGAGATTGCAAAGAGAGTGAAAGATGCAGGCGCTACCGCAATACGGGGAGGTGCTTTTAAACCCAGAAGCAATCCGTACACGTTCCAGGGCCTTATGGAGGAGGGCTTGATACACATGGCCCATGCCCGTGATGTTACGGGGTTGCCAATAGTTACAGAAATTCTGACCCCTGAGCATGTTAAATTAGTGAGCAAATATAGTGACATATTGCAAGTCGGAACCCGCAATATGCAAAATTTCCTGCTTTTGCGGGCGGTCGGTGAGTCCGGAAAACCGGTAATCTTAAAAAGAGGTATGTCGGCGACTCATGATGAATTTCTGCTTGCAGCGGAATACATATTATCACAAAATAATCCCAACGTGATTTTGTGTGAGAGGGGGATTAGAACATTTGAGACGTTTACGCGCTTCACCTTGTCGTTGAGCATTGTGCCGGTACTGAAAGAAATGACACATTTACCTGTTATTGTTGATCCCAGCCATGGTACTGGAAAACGCACTCTTGTGAACCCCATGTCGAAGGGGGCCATTGCGGTTGGCGCAGATGGTTTAATTATAGAAACACACCCGGACCCTGAAAAATCGTTTGTGGACGGACCTCAAACAATTGATCTTGATGCTTTTGCGCAACTGATGGAGGAATTGAAACCTGTTGCCAGGGCAGTAGGAAGAGAGATATAAAGTAATAGTCAGACCTTGTTGTTATTTATTATCCATTTTTTTTAAAAGGAACCTTAGTATGGAATATATTGAAAAAGTAATAGAACAACTCTCAAATGAAACATTGCACAGTTTGAAAGAAATGCACAAAGTGAAAGATAGCAATGAACGAAAAACTCAAGCCGAGATAGTTCATCTGCTCTGCCAATCGATGAGTTCGCTCATATCCAGCACGGCATCAATGATGTCCGAAGTTCATGATTTCAATGATGAAGACGAAGATTTTGAGGATGAAGATGAAGATTTTGAAGATGAGGATGAAGATAAGTTTTAATCGTACTACGTATGCAAATGCAGTGTAAGAGATTAAAGACATCATAATCACAGTAAGTCTGTGATATTTTACATGGCGTGGGATTACCAGATTTCTTATGCGCAGACGAGATAAAGAGATTACGGATCGAAAAGAAATTGATGAAATATTGACAAAGGTAAAAATAGGCAGACTAGGTACATGTTGCCGGGAAATCCCTTATATCACACCGATGAATTTTACTTATGACAGTGAAGCGCTGAAAATATTTCTTCACTGTGCAAACGAAGGGAAAAAACTGGAGAATATCCGTATTAACCGGAATGTTTGCTTTGAAGTTGATGATGTAGCAGAGATCATTGTGAAACAACCAACGTGTGCTTCTTCTGTTGCGTATCGCTCAGTAGTTTTATTTGGCACAATAAAGGAAGTAACTGACCATGAAGAAAAGAATTATGCCTTACAGAAACTTGCTGAAAAATACGCCCCACAGAATCCTAAAACCCCATTCACCGATGCAGCGCTGAGCAGGACCAATGTACTCGAAATACAGATCAGTGAAATGACTGCGAAGAGAAGTCCCGCCAGACCCGCATATGCCGATCCTGCAAAAAAGTAAATAATTTAATATTGAGGAAAGATTATTATGGAGATTACTGTTTCAAAAAGATTACAGTCTATTGGTTCTTATGCGTTTGCAGAGGTAGATAAGGAAGTTGAAAAGTTGAGCGCAATGGGAGTTACCCCGATTGATTTTGGAGTAGGAGACCCGACAGTTCCTACTCCTGAGATTATTCGCAAGGCGACGCAGGAGGGGATAACGAAGCGTAAGTCGTCAGGATACCCAAGCTATATTGGTACCGCCGAGTTTAGGCAAACAATCGCACAATGGACAAAGAAAAGATTCGGAGTCACGTTAGACCCTTCCACAGAGATTTCTTCCACAATTGGATCAAAAGAGGGGATTTTTAACTTTCATGAAGGGTTCATTGATCCCGGCGACTATGTAATAATCCCTACTCCCGGATATCCCCCATATACACGCGGAACATTGTTTGCCGAGGGTACACCCTATTATGTGCCGCTTCTGAAAGAGAATAATTTTCTTATAGACTTGAAATCGATCCCGGAAGCGGTATGCAAAAGGGCGAAGATTTTATGGCTTAATTACCCGAACAGCCCGACAGGAGCCGTTGCGCCGTTGTCTTATTTAAAAGAAGCAGTGGAATTTGGTAAAAGGCATAACATTATTGTTGCCTCGGATGAGGCATACAGTGAGATATATTTTAATGAACCGCCGCACAGTATTCTTGAAGTGGCAAAAGAGGGGGTCATTGTTTTTAATTCGTTGTCTAAGAGAAGCGCAATGACGTGTTACCGCATCGGCTGGGTTGCAGGAGACAAAAAGATTGTTGATGTTTTTAAAAAGGTGAAAACGAATATTGATTCAGGAACGCCCACCTTTATACAGGATGGCGCAATCGCTGCATTGAGTGACGAAACACACGTCGGGGAAATGCGGGCTGATTATAAACTGAAGAGAGACCTGCTTGTTGCCGCATTCAAAAAAATCAATCTTCCCGATTGCACCCCTGAGGCTACCATCTATTTATGGCAGAAAGTGCCTCAGGGAATGAGTTCGGTGGAATTTGCTAAAAAGCTTCTTTCTCCAGACATCGCCATAGTAACTACGCCGGGAGGATGGATCAGTGATAAAACAGAAAGCGGTATAAATCCAGGTGAGGGATATGTCCGATTCGCGTTGGTTCCCGGTATCGAAGATACAAAAAAGGCTGCAAAGCGGATAGAGGAACAACTATCAAAAATTATATGATGATAGGGAAATTAGTGACACAATGCCTGGCGGGTTCAGGTTTGCAATCTGAATACATTGTTTAATGTTGTTTGAGATATATCCGGAAAATTATGAAAAAACGATTATTTAGCGGAATCCAGCCGAGCGGGGAAGTTCATATAGGAAACTATCTGGGTGCAATAAAGAATTGGGTAGGGATGATTGATCAATACGATTGTATTTTCTGTATTGTCGATTACCATGCGATAACGGTCGAATACGACCCTAAAGAAATGCAAAACCGAATTATTAACGCTGCGGCAGTTAATATTGCAGCCGGACTTGACCCAAATAAGTGTATCATGTTTGTACAATCTCATGTACCGGAACATACGGAACTTGCCTGGATACTGAATACTGTGACGCCAATGGGTCACCTGGAAAGAATGACTCAGTTCAAAGATAAGGCAAAGCAGCACAGGGATAATATTAATGTTGGTTTATTTACCTACCCCGTCTTGCAGGCGGCAGATATATTGGTTTATAAGGCGGAAGCGGTGCCTATTGGTGAAGACCAGGTACAGCATATAGAATTGGCAAGAGAGATTGCCCGAAAGTTTAATTCACGGTACGGAGAAATATTTCCTGACCCGAAAGAAATACTTTCAGATGCCCCAAGGATTATGGGCATTGATGGGAAGACAAAGATGAGCAAAAGTAGGGATAATTATATCTCGTTGGTAGAATCTTCTGAGTCTATATGGAAAAAATTGTCTACAGCGGTAACGGATGAGAATCGGAAGAGACGGACAGACCCGGGGAATCCTGAAATATGCAACCTTTTTACTTTACATAAGCATTATTCTTCCATTGAACAAATAGAACGAATCAACAGGGAATGCCGTACTGCGGAGATAGGTTGTGTTGAATGCAAAAAAATATTGTATGAAAATATCATAAAAGCATTATCTCCCATACGGGAAAAATATGAAGAGTTAATAAAAGATAAGCATTCTATAATTGATATATTGCACGAAGGTGCAAAAAAGTGTAAGAACATGGCGGAGATTACCATGGCAGAAGTACGAAGACAAATGGGACTGACTTAGATAATGAGCAACTAAAAGCAATCGGCAGTCCACAGTCTGCAATTTGCCGACCGCCGACTGTATATTGAAGACTGTAGAAGAGACCAGTAAATATTTTGCCAATAAATGCAAAGAAATTACTGATAAGGTACTAAGAAGCGAAACATATTTACCGCCTTGTGGCACACCTCAGACTCCATTCCCACTTATTTTAGCTAACATAAGCGTTTTTCCAGAATTATAGAAAAAGAAAAGATGTCAGACCAATTCAAGAAAACAATAGTTTCTTTATTAGCAGCAAAAACAAATCTTTCCGAAGACGAAATAGATAAATACATTGAAATACCTCCTGACCCAAAGATGGGGGATTATGCATTTCCCTGCTTCAGTCTTTCAAAAATGCTGAAAAAACCTCCCGCGAAGATTGCTTCAGAATTAGCCGACCTCCTGCATCCTGTTAGCCCGATAAATAAGATAGAAGCAACAGGCCCCTATCTGAATTTGTTTTTAGACAAGGCAATATTCTCTGCGGTTGTTTTAAAGAAAATTGTGAATGAAGGTGACACATATGGCTGCGATACCATTGGCAAGGGGAAAACCGTTGTTATTGATTACTCCTCCCCAAACATCGCAAAACACCTTGCCGTCCATCATCTTCGCTCGGCATTAATTGGAAATGCACTGTATAATATTTACGGGAATTTAGGGTACAAATGCATAGGGATCAACCATCTTGGTGATTGGGGGACGCAGTTTGGTCAATTGATTGTTGCATATAGAAAATGGGGAGAAAAGGATCTCGAACAACATACCATTACCGACTTAAACAAACTCTACGTTACCTTTCATCGTGAAGCGGAAAAGGATAATCATCTGGAGGACGAAGCGAGGGAATGGTTTAAAAAACTGGAGGCAGGAGACGCAGAGGCGATGGAGTTATGGGAACGTTTCAAGGATATCAGCCTTAAAGAGTTTCAAAGGATATATAAGATGCTAGGGATTCATTTTGACGCCTTTGTTGGTGAGAGTTTTTACAATACAATGGTTGAGGATACAGTATCGGGGATTAAGAAGAAAGGGTTAGCCTGTATCAGCGAGCAGGCATTAATTGTAAATCTCGAGGCGTATAATATGCCTCCATGTTTGCTTCGAAAAAAAGACGGTACAACACTTTATGCAACACGCGACATTGCAGCGGCAGAGTACCGGAAATCTGTATATGATTTTGACAAAATGATTTATGTAGTTGGTTCTGAACAAAAACTTCACTTTTGTCAGATATTTAAGGTTTTGGAGTTAATGGGATATGACTGGGCAAGCCAGTGTGTTCATGTGGATTTCGGCCTTATGAAATTTAAAGAGGGCAAGATGTCCACCCGCAAGGGACTAGTCATATTATTAGAAGACTTATTAATTGAGGCGGTAGACCGTATCAAAAAGATTATTGAAGAAAAAAATCCTTTGTTAAAGGGCAAAGAGATGGTTGCAGGGGATGTGGGTATTGGGGCTGTTATATTTGCTGATTTAAGCACAAAACGAAACAAGGATGTACTATTTGATTGGGATACCGTATTAAATTTTGAAGGAGAGACGGGACCTTATGTGCAGTATACTCACGCCCGTCTTTGCAGCATTTTGAGGAAATATGGAAAAGATGTAACGGCGGACATTGATTATACATTATTAAATGAAGATGATACCATTCATCTTATAAAGAATCTATGGCAATATCCCTTTGTAGTACTAAAAGCGGCACAGTTTTATGAGCCGTCATTAGTGAGTAATTATCTTATTGATATTTGTGCCGGTGTAAATAAGTTCTATAATGCTCACAGGGTATTATCCGAAGATGAAGGGCTTACAAAAGCAAGAATACTTCTGGTAGATGCCGCCAGGCAAATCATAAAAAATGGTTTAAAAATCCTTGGCACGCAGGCGCCTGTGGAAATGTAAACAAGGGGAGCATTCACAAATATTTGTAGATTCCTCATTCTTGTTCCCAAGCGCCGGCTTGGGAACACAATTGTAGTAATATTTTAGTTTTTTGAAGAAAAATCGTAACTATTCAGCGTAAACGATACACGGCTCGTTCCCGAACAGATACTTCACTATGTTCAGTACAAGGTTTGGGAACGAGTTGCGCTCTGATCTCCGGTAGTTTAATAAATTACGCTGAATAGTTACTAAAAATCTGCCTAAATTTAATATTTTTAGTTAACCAATGAACAAACCCACCCCTGCCTCTCCCAAGAGGGGAATTTGATAAGTCCCCTCTTGGGAGGGGATTGAGGGGTGGGTAAAAATGAATGTCGTTGGGTTTTTGTTGTCTTTTAAAATCCAACCTAATTAATCTTATGACCGAAGAACGAACAAGAAAAATCTTATCACTCCTTGAAAAGGCGTACCCGTACCCCAAACTCATTCTTCGATATAAAAATCCCCTGGAATTGCTGATAGCGACGATATTGGCAGCTCAATGTACAGATGAACGGGTAAACAAGGTGACGGAAATTTTGTTCACAAAATACAAATCGGCGAAAGAATATGCTTTTGCACAGCAGGATGTTTTTGAACAGGAAATACGGCCGACCGGTTTTTACAGGAACAAGGCGAAAAACATTATTGCGTGCGCGAAGGCATTAGAGGAAAGGTTTCATGGCAAGGTGCCGGAAACTATGGAAGAACTTTTGACGCTTCCTGGGGTAGGAAGAAAGACGGCAAGTGTGCTGCTTGGTAACGTCTTTGGCAAGCAGGCGATAGCGGTGGATACGCATGTATTCCGTGTTTCGCACCGGTTAGATTTTGCCAAATTCAATAATCCAGATAAGGTGGAAATCGAATTGTGCAGGATTATCCCGCAAAAGAAATGGACACAGTCCTGCCTTGTCATGGGGACACATGGTAGGCTAACCTGTATTGCCAGAAAACCGTTGTGCAAAGAGTGCGTCGTAGAGAAATTATGCAATTCAAAAGATAAAATAGTATAGGCTTTAGTTTTTAAAGGGATTCCATGGCGGGAAGTTCGATGATAAAAGTAGTGCCCTTTCCCACCTCACTTTGTACGTATATTTTACCGTTATGCGGTTTAATATAGTCAAAAGCATTTATTTTTATAAAAACCTGTTTTTTTCTTGCATTTGAAGTGTTTCTGGAGTATTAAATTCTGCATGAATCCATTTCTCAGTGAAAAAACCCGAATAGAACTTAAAAAAGTACATAAGAAAGAGCCTCATAGACATCATGCCGACCGAATCAAAGCTATACTTCTTCTTGATTCAGGATGGAGTTATGAAGAAGTAGCAGAAGCGCTCTTGTTAGACGACCAAACAATCAGGAATTACGAAAAACTATACAAAGATAAAGGTTTTTGACGGGATTTTATCTGACAATTATATTGGCTGTATGCCAAAACCCACCTGCGAACAAGAAGAACAATTAAAAGATCATATCAGGAAAAAACAACTATAGCGTGGCAAAATAAATTGTTGAATATGTAAAACAAACATTCAATAAAATCTATACACCCGAAGGAGATAAGATACTTTTTATGGATGGAGTGCATCCACAGCACAATTCTACGTCTGCATATTGCTGGATAGAGAAAGGCAAAAAGAAGGAAATACCCTCTAATACCGGCAGGAAAAGAATAAATTTAAACGGTGCTATTGACATAGAAACCTTTGAA
>NZ_CAADGZ010000060.1:0-21639 GCF_900696675.1 uncultured Candidatus Kuenenia sp.
CGTGGTGATGGCCATCCCGGAAGTGAAGTACTTTGGCGAGGCATGTCACGTTTGGCTGATATTGAAGTTGCTTACGAACTTTACACCACTTAGCCTTCAGCTCAATTGGCCGTACAACTACGGTGCTCTTGAAATTTGTGGGTAAAGATTAGGGATGGCAGGGGGCGATGGAAACGTTACCTTCTGAAGCCCATCGACAAAGTCGGCGTAAGGCCGGTGAGCGAATATCCGGGTCGTAACTTACGTGAACGTAGATGTAGCCTCGTAAAAGTCAAGAACCACTGGCCGAGCCTGTCAATAGTAGGCGAAGGCGGAATTCACACACCTCAACTGGCTAATAGGGAAAAGAACGTTGGCGGGGTATCAGCGGCGACACGGATAGAAAGGAGCAGTATCAACAGGGGAAACCCTCCTTGTCCCAGATAGAAATATCAGGAACGAAGGTAAGCCCTATAAGTCCCAGGGCGAAATGGGCTGACAGACAAGAGGGTGGCGGATGAGTCCGTAGTAGTGAGGATGGCAAGGACAACACAACCTTGCCGGAGCGAAGGGGCTCTGCTGTATTCCAAATCTTTCTTTAGAGGTAAAGCAGGGAAGAATGACAAAGGCTTCCATAAGTCTGCAGGAACTGAAGAGGAAGATATACATCAAGGCGAAGACCGACAAGCACTGAGTGGTTTCGGCTGGAAGCGGTGGAGTAAGGGGATATATCTACCCGAAAGCTGCTCCATATCGATAGATGTATAATGCCTTGCTGAGAAGGGAGCAGGAAAGCCGTATGAGGGAAAACCTCGCGTACGGTTTGATGTGGCAGGGGATGGAAAAGTACTATGGAAAACCTAAACGGGCACAAAGCTGGAAACGGCAGCAACAGCCAAGGGGAGACCTAATGCAACTCGCCATTCCTTGACCCTACACAAAGAATTTATTTATGCAATAATGCTGTACTGGTAAAACTATTACGAATACAATACGAAGATGCTTTATATCATGTAACCTGTCGTGGTAACGAACGGAAGTCTATATTCAGTGAGGACCACGATAGGGACGTCTTTCTTGAGTTGTTGGATGATGGGCTGAAAACATGTAATATCATCCTGTATTGTTACGTCCTCATGGATAATCATTTCCATCTGCTTTTAGAAACACCTCTTGCAAATCGCAGTAAATTTATGAGATGGTTTAACATCACCTACACTTTTCACTACAAGAAGAAGGTAAGGGGTCAAGTCTTTATCCTTGGAGAATTTGTATCGGTTCTTTTGATTGTTTGGAAATTCGGAAGGGAGCATTCTCGATTTTTTGCAAAATTTAAAAAAAGACCATAACTCGTTCCAATCTTTTCTTCCCACCGTGCTTAAAAATATTGCAATGGATAAAAAGTAGTAGAAAATATTTTACTCGCTTACCCGTGTTATATGAGCGCCGAGTTTAGACAGACGTTTTTCTATCTGTTCATATCCCCTATCCAAATGGTAGATACGGTGGATGTGGGTTGTGCCTTTTGCCACAAGACCTGCAAGCACTAGCCCGGCGCCGGCACGGAGGTCAGAAACCATGACGTGAGTACCCGAAAGAAAAGGGGACCCGTTTATTGTGGCATACGGGACGTCTACCCGAATATCTGCCCCCATTCTTCTTAATTCCGCGGAGTGGATAAATCTGTCTGGGAATATTTTTTCGGCAATTACACTTTTCCCTGATATTGTACAAAGCAAGGCCATAAATTGTGCCTGCATATCGGTGGGCAGGCATGGATATGGCATCGTTGTTATATTGGCGGGCCGGTAGGTATTATTGCTTTTCACCACGGCGGTATTGCCATTTGCAGTTACTTCCACGCCTATTTCGCGCAATTTTTCGATTGTTGCGACAAGGTGATCGTTCCTGACATTCTCCAGCGTAATTTCTCCTTTCGTTATCGCCCCGGCAATCATAAATGTTCCTGCCTCTATTCTATCAGGTATGATTTCATAGTCCACACCGTGCAATTCCTTAACGCCTTCAATGGTGAGTATGCTGCCTCCTATGCCGGAAATCTTAGCGCCGGCTTTGTTAAGGAAATAAGCAAGATCCTGCACTTCAGGTTCGCAAGCTGCATCTTCAATGATCGTTGTGCCTTCTGCCAATACAGCAGCAGTCATAACATTGCATGTCCCCAGTACCGTCGTGCCGTATTGCCCTTTTAAAGAAATACGTGTGCCTTTCAGTGTGCCTGCTGAGGCGATTACATATCCTTCATCCGTTTCAATCCTGGCGCCTAATGCCTTAAGTCCTTTCAAATGTAAATCTATAGGACGTTGCCCGATAACACATCCTCCAGGATATGAAACCTTTGCATTGCCACGTTTACTGAGTAGTGGGCCCAGAACACAGACGGACGCCCTCATTTTTCTTACCAAATCGTAAGGCGCTGTAATCTTTTCTTTATGCTCGCCATCCCGAAATATTATTCCAAGAGAACCGTCTTCGATGTGCCGGATATCTCCCCCAAGATTTTTCAATATTTTTATCTGCGTCTGAATATCGACAATATTGGGTATTCCTTTTATACGCGAGGGGCCATGGAGTAATAAACATGCAGCCATAATAGGTAATGCTGCATTTTTTGCGCCATTTATGCGTACTTTTCCTTCCAAACGATGTCCACCTTCAATTACGATCTTGTCCAATGTTGCCCTCCCTTTGTGCAATGATGATGCGTGATATGTTCTGGTAATCTTTTATGCGCTGTATCGATGTAAAGATGTTTGTATTTTTTATCATTTTTATGACCTGACGCGCTTGTTTTTCGGCTACTTCCAAAAGGAGAAAACCTGCCGGCCTTAGCCACGAATTTGCTTCTGCCAGGATACGTTCAAACATTTCCAAACCACTATTGCCGCTGATAAGAGCGGTGTACGGTTCATAATCCCTTACTTCCTGTTGCAGCTCAGATAATTCGGTGGAAGCTATATAGGGGGGGTTTGATACGATGAAATGTGCCTTTGTTTTGATGCTGCATGATTGTAACGGCTCATATACATTGCCGCAGAGAAACGTAATTTTCTCCTGCAAATGGTGTTTTTGTGTGTTCATTTTGGCGACATCCAACGCCTCGGGGGAAATGTCTATTGCCATTATTCCCGCAGTGCTTATATTTTTTGCAAGGGAAATTGCAATATTCCCACTTCCAACACCGATGTCAATGATTACAATTTCATTTTCATGGATGAAACTTTTTGCCTTTTTAATAACCGCTTCCACTAGTAATTCCGTTTCCGGACGCGGTATAAGTACCCTTTCGTCAACATAAAAGTCTGAGGACATAAATTCTGCATGGTTGGTAATGTATTGGAGCGGTACCCTTTTGGCTCTTCTCTGAACGGCCTTTTTATAGCGTGATGCTATTATGCGTTGTACGGGTTTGTCGGGGTGTGTATGAAATTGTATGCGATCACAGTTCAGCAGATGTGACAGTATAACCTCTGCGTCCAAACGGGGAGTATCAATGCCGGAACGTTGCAATTCCCTTGTTGCCCATTGAATGATATTTCCGACAGTGTTTTTAGTTGTGGACGTCTTGTTTTCTACTTTAGTACTTTTGTCATTGGGATTTGAAACAAAAGGAAAAGAAGGTTTCACGTGAGAAAATACCTCTCAACTATTCCCCATGCGGAAGCAACGGATTAACGCATGGGCGGATTTATCAAAAAACTAAATTGTTATTAAAAAAGGTATTAAGGTGAACCCTCTATTTTCCGGGATATTTTTAACGTGGTTATGTACTTGTGATCAACTGTTTTAATTGATCTTCCCGGTAGTGGTTAGCAAGGGCAGCAATAATTTCGTCCAAATATCCCAGCATGACATGTTCAAGATTATACACGGAAAAATTTATCCGGTGATCGGTGACCCTGTTTTGCGAATAATTATACGTACGAATTTTTTCGCTACGGTCGCCAGTTCCTATCTGAATTCTCCTTACTTGATCCCGTTCAAGCTGGTTTTTTTCTTCAATCGATTCATGCAAGCGGCTTCGTAGTATGCGCATTGCTTTTGCCTTGTTTTTATGCTGTGATTTTTCATCGAGACATTTTACAACAATACCGGTGGAGATATGGGTAATCCTGACGGCGGAACTCGTCTTATTTACCTTTTGCCCCCCTGGTCCGGAGGCACGGAATGTTTCTATCAGGATATCTGCCGGATTAATGTCAATTTCTACCTCTTCAACTTCAGGAAGGATGGCTACCGTTGCTGTTGAAGTATGAACCCTGCCGCTTGCTTCCGTTTGCGGTACCCGCTGAACACGATGTGTGCCGCTTTCAAAACGTAATTTCTGGTAAACATTACGACCTTCTATGGAAAAGGTGACCTCTTTGAAACCACCTAAATCAGTTTCGTTGTAATCAAACAGTTCTGTTTTCCAATTTTGACTTTCAGCATATTTAATATACATGCGAAACAGATCCGCCGCAAAAATGGCTGCCTCTTCTCCCCCGGTTCCCGCCCTGATTTCAGCAATAACGTTTTTATTGGCGGTTTTGTCTTCGGCAATAAATAATTCCTTGATTTCATCCATAATTGCCTTTTCATGGCCTTCCAGTTCATCCAGTTCCATGCGTGCCATATCTGCAAATTCCCCGTCAGATAACAGGTTTTCCGCATCCTGTTTTCTTATGTAGGTTTTTGTCAACTGGGCATATTTATGAACTATTTTGGAAAGGCATCCGTGTTCTTTCATGAGTGACATATAACGGCCGGAATCAGCTATAACCTGCGGGTCGGCCAGCAAGTTTTCCAGCTCGTTATACCGTTTTTGCATATCTTCCAATCTTTTTAATAAGTTATTATTCATCAAATAGCACTATTATTTTGTTGTACCTGGGTCTTGAATTATTTTGCTCTTTTTCAATCGTTTGTTAAAGCGGTCAATTTGGCCGGCACTATCAATAAATCTTTGTTTCCCCGTATAAAACGGGTGGCATTTTGAGCATATATCTACTGCTATTTTAGGTTTTGTGGCTCTGGTTTTAAATGTTTCTCCGCATCCGCATGTTACAACTGCCTCTATATAATTTGGATGAATACTGCTTTTCATTGCTACGTTATCTCCTCAATAAAAAAGCGCCTGCAAATATAAAAAAAATAATATAAAATATATTAACACAAACGGAAAATATTAGCAAACCAACAAATCTTGTGCAATAGAAATATTCGACTTAACCCTAAAATCAAACGTACTGCACACCCATACTTACATAGCTAAACGCCATTTTGTCTTATACGGTATTCATAAAATTCATTTGAATATCTTGTATTATTTTATAAAATGAAAAATTTATAGTATTATTTTGTTATCTTGCTATTGCGAATCAGTAAAATTATACTGTGAAATTACGTAAGCGGTAAAAGGAAACGTCAAAGATTTATTTTTAAATTTAAATTAGGCTTTAAGATGGGCACTGTTTTAATAAGGCAAGTATTGTTTTAAAATCGTTCGATTATGTTTGAATCAATCACAAATAGTTTGGAAGCTGTTCTTGGTAAATTCCGCGGGAAGGGAAGATTAACCGAAGGAAATATTAAGGACGGTTTGCACGAAGTGCGTCTGGCATTGCTTGAGGCGGACGTTAATTATAAAGTAGTAAAAAACTTCATTAAGCAGGTTACCGAGCGTTCTGTGGGTGAAGAGGTAATCAAAAGTGTTGCGCCGGGCCAGCAGGTGGTCAAGATTGTCCACGACGAACTGATTAAATTGATGGGGGAGTCTGATACCTCTATTCCTTTCAAGGAAGGGGGGCAGACGGTTGTGATGTTGGTGGGTTTGCAAGGCAGCGGTAAAACAACAACGGCTGGTAAACTTGCCAGGCTGATGCTTTCGAAAGGAAAAAAGCCGTTGCTTGCCGCAGCGGATATACAACGCCCTGCGGCTGTTGAACAATTAAAGACGCTGGGCCGGCAACTGGATATACAGGTATATTTTGAAAAAGATTTACCACCAATAAAGATATGTAGTGAAGCGATAAAATATGCAAAAGAAAACGGACATGATGTGGTAATTTTAGATACTGCAGGGCGATTACACATCGACAATGAACTGATGCTTGAATTGCGGGAAATAAAAGATACACTCACACCCGATCAAATATATTTTGTTTGTGATGCAATGACAGGTCAGGACGCGGTAAATAGCGCCAGGGAATTTGATGAGCAATTAGGTTTTGACGGGGTGATCTTATCTAAACTTGATGGTGATACGCGGGGCGGTGCGGCTCTTTCAATAAGGGCGGTTACGGGAAAACCTATTAAGTTCGTGGGCATTGGCGAAAAACTCGACCGTCTTGAGGAGTTTCATCCTGATAGGATGGCTTCCAGAATACTGGGAATGGGCGACGTAGTTTCACTGGTGGAGCGCGCACAGCAGGCCATTGATTTTGAAGAAGCGCAGAACCTTAGCCGGAAGATACAAAGTGATACGCTCAGCCTGGAAGATTTTCTCATGCAACTTCAACAGATAAAAAAAATGGGACCAATCAAAGAAATCATGGGTATGATTCCCGGTTTGGGGAACAAGATGGACGGACTTAATTTTGACGAAAAACAATTAGAAAAGGTTGAAGCGATTATCAAATCAATGACGATTCAGGAACGTTTGATCCCCGATATGATAAATGGAAGCAGAAGGCAGCGCGTAGCCAAAGGCAGCGGGACGACCGTTCAGGATGTTAATCAACTGCTTAAACAATTTAAATCGATGAAAAAACTAATGAAACATTTTAAGGGAAACGAGAAGGGGCTGAAGAAAAAGGGGATGTTTCCCGGGGGTATGCCCTTTGGCAAGGGTATGATACGGTAATTTTATCTAAAAGGAGAAAAAATGGCAGTAAGAATTAGGATGATGCGAATGGGACGTAAAAACAGGCCCTTTTACCGAATTGGCGCGTTCGATGCACATGAGGAACGGGATGGCATGGCTATTGAAAATTTAGGCACTTATGATCCTATGGAATCAAACAACGAAAAACAGGTGACTCTGAAACGAGAGAGGGTTGATTACTGGTTGAGCGTTGGGGCAAAACCAACGGAAACGGTTGCCAGCATATTTAAAAAACTTGGTATTGCGTTTAAAAAATAATACATGCGCATTGATATTTTGACATTGTTTCCCGGTATTTTTGAAAACGTACTGGGGCATAGTATCTTGAAAATCGCCAGAGAAAAGGCCCTTGTACAATACAATATTTTCAATATCAGAGACTATGCAGAAAATCAACGTTGTGTAGATGACAGACCCTATGGCGGGGGGCCTGGGATGGTAATGAAGCCGGAACCCGTTTTCAATGCAGTAGAAGCGATTGAGCGGCAAACTAACATACCCGCTAAAAAAATTTTACTAACGCCGCAAGGGCGTTGTTTTACCCAGGCTATCGCTAAAGAATTGGCAAAAGAGGCGTATCTTATGTTGATATGTGGCCACTATGAAGGGTTTGACGAAAGAATCAGAACCGGCCTTGATGTGTTTGAGTTGTCCATCGGCGATTATATTCTTTCAGGTGGAGAACTATCGGCAATGGTAGTTATTGACGCGGTAGTCCGTCTGATACCCGGTGTTTTGGGAGATAAGAACTCAATAACCGAAGAATCTTTTCATGACGGGTTATTGGAGTATCCTCAATATACCCGTCCTGCTGAATACAGAGGCATGAAAGTTCCGGAAATATTACGTTCGGGTCATCATCAAAAAATAAAGGAATGGCAAAGATATTTAGCTGAAAAAAGGACACGGGAAAAAAGGCCCGATTTATTAAACAAGAAATAGTATTATATTTACCCTGTAATAAATTATGAGGAGTGGGATCATGAATGTTATCGATGTAATAGAAAAAGAACACATGAAAACAGAAATACCAAAGTATTCTGTTGGCGATCAGGTAGATGTCTCGATCAAAATCAAAGAAGGAGAAAAGGAACGTACGCAGGTATTCAGTGGGTTGGTAATCGCAAAAAATGGCGGAGGGATACGGGAAACCTTTACCGTAAGACGCATTGTACAGGGAGAAGGCGTAGAGCGTGTTTTCCCCATTCATTCCCCAAAGGTTTTGGATGTTAAGGTAAAAAAATCAGGAAAAGTACGGCGTGCAAAGTTGTATTACATGAGGGACAGAACCAGTAAAGGTACCAGGTTGAAAGAAAAAAGGGTGGATTAAGGATATACAGGTATTCCATATGCTGAACAGACTTGGTCGAATGAACTTGTTTTCTAAAAAGCAGGGAATGAATATCTAGGAATAGTATAAAATTGCCTATTTGGCCCAGTCTGTGAAGCATAGGGTTTAACTCATGGACGGATTTTTCAAAAAACTAATAGGTTCCCTTTTTTTCCTGAAAAATATACTCAAAAAAACCAGTGACGTACAACCGCACAAGAAAGCTCTCGGTAAAAAGGGAGAAGTTGTCGCTGTGAAATTTCTGAAAAAAAAGGGATATAAGATACTACAGAGGAATTACCGGCGTAAGACCGGAGAAATTGATATTATTTGCTATGACCGCGGTTCCATTGTTTTTGTAGAAGTAAAAACGCGTGGATCCGATAGTTATGGACCTCCTGAATTAGCCGTAACAGAAGCAAAAAAAAAGCAAATTATAAAGATGGCTTCCCGCTATATTGCTGAAAAAAAAGTAGAGGGCATAGATTTGCGTTTTGATGTAGTTTCTGTTTTTTACCCGCCAGCAAAAAAACATCCTGCTATTACACTCTATAAAAATGCGTTTACAAGAACATGTAGCTAAAAGTATAGCCAAACAAATATGATTTTAGGAATTTGGCGATAAAATGGCTTTCTAAAAAACAGATTTATTTGACTAAGCATACTATACAAGCACGCCCCTTAATTCCTTTATAGAGGGGACTGGGGTGTGTAAATTTTTTTGAAAACCTTATTTGTTTGACTATAGTAGCAGTGTTTTTGATGATTGATGAACCCGTTTCAGTTCCCTGGCGTTTAAGGGATATTGATAATATCGCCGTAAGGTTATGTTTTTAAGTGGCGCTTTTTTGGTAAAGAATTTTAATAATATGATGATTATTGATACACACGCGCATCTTGATTTTCCGGAATATAAAACAGATTTGGACTCCGTTTTGTCACGTGCCAGAGAGGCAGGCGTCGGAAGTATTATTAATGTGGGAACAAGCCTTTCTACGAGTAAAAAGTGCATTGCTTTGGCGCATCGTTTTGAAAATATTTATGCAAGCGTTGGAATCCATCCGCATAGCGCCACAAAGGTTTCAGAAGAAACGTGGTATGAGCTTGAGTCGTTGATTGGAGGATCAAAAATTGTCGCGGTCGGCGAGACCGGACTTGATTATTATCGTAACAAGAGTCCTCATGAAGACCAGCAGGTACTATTCGAGAAACACCTTGCACTTGCGAAAAAGCATGATCTTCCGGTGATAATACATTGCCGCGAAGCCAGTGAGGACTGTTTAAAAATTCTGAATAAATATAAAAATGGTGGATTAAAGGGGGTTGTTCATTGTTTTAGCGGAACGGCTGAAGTGGCAAAGGCATGCCTGGATCTGGGCATGTTTTTGTCTTTTGCCGGGCCGATTACCTTTAAAAATGCGCAAAATTTGAGGGATATTGCCAAAACTGTTCCTGTCGAAAGGCTTCTTTTGGAGACCGATTGTCCTTTTTTATCCCCTCATCCGAAAAGAGGGGAGCGTAATGAACCGTCGTATTTATCCTTGGTTATCCCCGTTTTTGCTGAAATATACGGGCTTTCCCCCGAAGATATTGCACGCATTACTTCTTTTAATGCGTACGCATTATTCGGCATAGGGGAGCCTGAATTGGAGGGGAAAATAGCTTACGCTATCAGAAACTCTCTTTACATAAATTTAACGAACCGATGCTCTATGGAGTGTTCATTTTGCATGAGGACGACCTATCCTTTTGTGAAGGGGCATAATCTGCATTTAAAGCGGGAACCGACAATTGAAGAAGTACTGCAGTCGATAGGAGACCCTGGCAGATATGATGAAGTGGTGTTTTGCGGTTATGGAGAACCGACCGAACGGCTGGAAGTTTTAAAAGCCGTTGCTGCGGATTTAAAATCAAAAGGGAAACGCATCCGGCTGGATACAAACGGCCATGGGGATATTATCAATGGCAGGTCAATAGCGAATGAATTAAAAGGCCTTATTGATACCATCTGCATCAGTTTAAATGCGGAAACTGCGGAAAAATATGCTGCGATCTGCAAGCCGGTATTTGGCGAAAAAGCCTATTTTGCTTTGATACAGTTTGTTAAAGATGCGAAAAAGGTTATTCCAAATGTTCAGGTCTCTGTTGTAGAAATTCCAGGTATCGATATAAAGAAATGTAGAGAAATTGCAGTGGAGTTGGGCGTAGATTTTAGGGTGAGAAAACACGATGTCCTCGGCTGATAACAAAGAAAAAAAACTAATATTGCGTAAAGCAACAATAGAAGAGGTAGAGAAGATATATAGGCTTATCAACGGTTTCGCGTCAAAGGATGAAATGTTGCCGCGTTCCCTCAGTGAGCTTTACGAAAATATACGGGATTTTTATGTATTTATGGAGGATACCCAATTAATTGGTTGCGCCGCTTTGCATATTTTTTGGAAAGATCTTGCGGAAATAAAATCATTGGCAGTTCTGGGTTCACACCAGCGGAGAGGAATAGGAAAAAAACTCGTATCGGCGTGTATGCAGGAGGCGAAGGAACTCCGCATCGCCAAGATGTTCGTTCTTACGTATTCGCCGGAATTTTTTGAGAAATGCGGATTTTGCAGGATAGAAAAAGCGGAACTCCCTCAAAAAATATGGTCAGAATGTGTAAAGTGCCATAAATTCCCTGATTGCGGAGAAATACCGCTTATTATTGATATAAGCAAATAATGGATTTTGGCATTAAAGAAAAGGCTGGTTTCTCTTGCCCTTGCCCCGTCGCTTGCCAAAAAACTTCCTTGCTTAACGGTCATGCCAAACGGTTCTGTTCTCTTTTAGCATTTCTGTATTTAGCTTCTTTTCCTGTATTTCCTATATATTTGATTTGCATTTAATGCCGCCAGTTATAGATTTTAATAAGCATAGTTTTCAGGAATACGTTTATTGAATGATAATGTGTTCTGTTTTCACCCGTTCAATCGGCGGCATAATTTAGTTCTAAAATATTACCTTGACTTCTGATGTCCGGATTGATATTTTATCCGGACACTTTTATGGAATTTCTAAGAGCTTCTATTTTATTTGAAAAAGTAAGAAAGTGATCAGAAAAAAGCAAAACATGGTTTTCAAGGGTGGCGTAAATCTTTTTGACGCCTACAAAATACGTTTTTGTAATATTGTTGAGGAAATTTCATCAGACGACCCCCCTGAAGTATTCAATTTTACCCTGCCATCGGAACAATCGGTGAAACACATTATTGTTACCCTATGCCCCACGGAACCATGGGCATTGCCTAATTGGGTAACATTGGGACATAAAACAACGGTTTTCTTCGATAAAATAAAAGAGCTACAGACTACCATCTTCCCTGAAGCGAAATGTTCTGTTGTTATCACCAATAACGAAACCGAACATATTTCAGCAGCAAAAGAATACGCGGCTATGAATGAATGGTTGGAAGTTTTTGTTATAGATGCGAAATATCCTTACGATGACCCTGTGGTATTATCAAAAGCCATCTTAAACAAAGATATAAACTTTGGGCAGGATACGCTGTCCCAGGGTATTCTAGTTTTCGACGCGCAAACGGCATTGGCAATCCACAAAAGCCGCATTCTTAATAAGAGTGTAAATTCCCGCTTTATTGCCCTTTCGGGCACAGGTCTTAAGGAAAATGAGTTTATCAAGGTGCAGTTGGGAACAACCCTTGAAAAAATACTAAAAAACAGGGTAAAGGAGACCGCCCCTTATCGTGTGTTTATAAACGGTCCGTTAAGAGGAATGGAAGTTAACGATTTTGCTCAAAAAATTGGCTGGACGGTAAATGACATTGTTGTTCTGGCGGCGCAGGATAAGAAAGAGATGTTTCCTATGATTAACACGGATAGGCTGCATTTTACCACTAATTTGCTTGGGGAATTGCGAGCCTGCGTGTATTGTAACTTCTGTGATGATATTTGCCCTGTTAATTTAGAACCTGCTTTGTACCACCAGGCCTACAACAGAGGAGAAAAACAGAAGGTGCGTAGTTATGATATAGAAAAATGTATTGAATGCGGTCTGTGCAGTTTTGCATGCCCTTCGAAAATTGAATTGTTGCGGATCATCAAGGAATGTAAATCGCCGGATGTACAAAAAGCATGAAGAAATTACTCAATAAACTCGAATCGCCACTTAATAAGAATCTTGACAGGATAGAGACCTTTATCCATACCCACGAAACAGTCAATTTCCTTTTTGGGGCAGTTTTTGAAGCGTTTGACGGTTTGTTGCGCAGCTCCAAACATACAGCGCAGACACAGCCCTTTATCCGAAACAACACGGACACGAAAAAGTTTATGGGTGCTGTGCTTATTGCGCTGACAATGGGATGGGTGTTTCCTGCGATGTATTTTTACGGGTTACAGTGTGTGATTTCGAAATTGATTGTTTCACTTGTTGTTGGGGTGTTTGTTGTTGATGTGATATGGGCAATAATTGCCAGGGAAGATCACATTAGTGAGGGAGGGTTTGTTTCGTGCCTGCTCGTTCCCGCCATTCTGCCACCACAAGCGCCTCTCTGGCTGATAGGCTTTGGCGCAGCAATGGCCATTATCTTCAGAAATATATTGGGAGGCGTTGGGTACAATTTGGTGAATCCTGCGCTATTTAGCCGATTGTTCCTGACAATATGTTTCCCGTCACTTTTGGCGACAGGCTACCAGATGCCTTTTGTCGGTATACCTGATCTTCATACCTTGCGGTATGGGCTTGATACCATTACCCACGCTACCCCGCTTACCGCGTTTAAGACAGACGGCACCATCACTTCTTATTTTTCCCTGCTCATAGGTACTGCGAATGGCTCTTTGGGAGAAACCTGCCGATTAGCACTTATACTGTCCGGTATATGGCTTGTAAAAATGAAGGTTGCGAACTGGCGGTTGCCGGTGTCCTATTTTGGCAGCGTGTTTATCTTTTCAGGTATGTTTTTATTCCTGTCAAAGGAAAATGTTGCCCCGCCTATTTTTCAGCTCCTGAGCGGAGGGTTAGTATTGGGCGCTTTTTATATGATTACGGATCCTATTACAGCAACCTATAATCAGAAGGCGAAGTGGATATATGGCATAGGGTGTGGATTTATTACCGTGTTGCTAAGGAATTATACCACACTGTCTGAAGGGGCAATGTATGCTATATTGCTTATGAATTTGCTTGCAATACCCATTCAATCGTTGGTGGTAAAAATAAGATACCGCACCTGAAATAACAAAAGATAACGGCAAAATAGTTTACAACCACTAATTTAACTATCACAAAGTTTTAGCGAAACATAATTTATGGAAGAATTTAAGACGTTTATACTCCGTATTTTCTCGATCCTTTTCATTGCGTTTATTCCGTGTACCGGATTGTTTTTGGTATATTTTTATACAGCGCCGAAAATTGCCGCATATCATGAAATAAAGGAAAAACGTGCGGTTCTTGATATCTTTGGAATTCCATACCGTACAACTGAAAAAACCATCATGGGTTTTACTATCAAAGGGTATGATAAAGATAATATAAGAGAAGTATTTGATACGTCGATAACCGTTGAAGAAACCGAAGCCGCCGGGGTAAAAACTGAAGAAGAGGGAAAGGTATATAAATTCATAAAAGACGGGGAATTGCAAGGGGTAGGGTTTATCAGGTCAAGGATTGGATATGGATATAATAAATCAAGCGCCATGTCTTTGTTTATTTGCCTGAAACCTGACATGGAAACGCTGAAAGGGATAGAAGTATTGGACCACAGCGAGACTCCTGGGCTTGGTGGAAGAATGACGGAAGATATATTTAAAAAGCAATTTGTTGGAATGAAATTAAAACCGCAAATCAAGATGGTTAAGGAGCGGAAAGCTACGGGTGATAATGAATTTGATGCTATAACCGGTGCTACCAATACAAGCAGGGGTATTGAGGAGTTTATCAATGACGCAGTACAGGAATTTTGGAGAAAATCCGGAGAACAGAAATGGTAGGACTAAAGCGACATATACGAAAAACTTCTAAATTTTTCTTGAGAGACAATCTTATTTTAACCGCAGGCGCCGGTTTAGGGTTTTGTTCTGCTTTGGCGGTAACGAATAAACTCGAAAATTCTCTGACGATGGGACTTGGTGTGTTGTTTGTTGCAATGGGGAGTTTTTCCTTAATTTATCCATTTCGAAGATTAATAACCATAGCGGGATCACACCACAAGATTTCGCTTTTAATGATTATTGTTTCGGTGTTTGTGACCATTTTTGCATTCTTTGCCCAGGCGTTTGTGCCGGAGGTGGCTGCCAGTATCAGGGCATATATCGACCTTATTACCACTAATTGTATAGTGCTTGCCGTAATTTCTGAAGGGTTAACGGTGCCATTCTGGGAAGCGCAGAAAAAGATTTTAAAGGCGTGTATGGGATATGCTTTTGCGCTGATATTGCTTGCCTTTCTGCGGGAACCGCTGGGTTTTGGCACGATTATGGGCTTTTCCGTAATTCCGGAAACGTTTCCTCGCGTTGTGTTAATGATAACTCCCGTGGGAGGATTTTTCGCATTGGCGGGATTTCGCCTCATGATGCGTCCTTTCTTGCTCAAGGCAAGGATTGTCTATCAGGAAGCGGCTTCATGTGAATGCGCCGCTGTTGAGACACCGGAAGAAGGCCCTGTTCCTGCCCCGCGTTCAAAGTTTGAAATTTCCCGAAAATCGTTAATTACCATCGGGCTGGGCATCTGTTTGTTTATAAGTATCATTGTACACATTCGTACCAGCCCGACATTGCATACTCAGTTTCTTATTTTTTTGCCAATATTATTAAATGCCCTTTTCTTTGATGGTATAGTACTCAGTAAACTTTTAGGCATATGCCCGTTGCTCAATAAATCACGGCAAATAGATGCGGCATGGAAAATGGGGATTGCCGTAATTATCGTTATGACGCTTTCTACTGCTTTAAACTGGGTGGTATATAATAAGGTGTTGATAATGGGAAGCGATGTTTTAGCAAAATATTCATCCATGTCAATACGGCTGGAGAAAATCTTCTACCTGACAGTATTTATTGTAACCATTGCCGTATTTGTGCAAACATTAAGCGTGATGCTTAGAAAATTTGCACGAACGGCATATGAACAAATGGGGCAGTTTCTTGAACTAATTACCGTAAATTGTATTGTACTTGCCAGTGCAACATTTACCATTCCTACAGGCACATCTTTTATGGTTTCAACCATTACTGCGTTTGGGTATGGACTTCACTGGCTAATGGTTACTGTTTGGCTTGCATTGTTGAGACGTCAGCGTCTCTTTGTGCCAACAAATGCATGGGATGAAGATACAATAGCAATCCTTTTACTTGGCATAATGGCCGCTATATTTACCGGCATTGGAATGATTCGTATTTTTTAGGTTGGAGTAAACATGCTTACCCCTTTATTTTTAGGCGCAGGTATTCTCGCCGTACTCATATTGGCACTAAGTTTAGTGTGCGAGATCATCTTCCAGTTTTTCGGGCGTGGGGCAAAACAAAAGCTAACTGTTATAAGTGATGATGAGTTTAAGAAAGAGCTTAATATTGAAGGCGGAGAAAGGCTCTTATCATTATTACAAAACAATGGCTTTAATATTCCGGCGGCGTGTGGAGGGATGGCAACATGCGGTCAGTGTAAAGTGAAACTTTATACCGATGTCGGTTTGTATACGGCCGTTGAAACGCCGCATTTTGATATGCGCTCCCGGGAAAATGCAAAAAAATTTCTGGAAGATGGTATCGGAGATGGTTATGAACGTCTGGCATGTCAGGTGCGGGTGGAGAAGGATGTTAGTTTGTACCTGTCAAAAGATACCCTCAATGTAAAAAAGTACACAGCCAGGGCAGTCAAAAAGATTCTGATCACCAGCGATAAAATGGAAATATGGCTTAAACCTTCAAAGCCTATTGCGTATAAACCCGGTCAATATATTCAATTAATGCTTCCGGAAGATTTTGTGGAGGAACATTATAATAAATACGAAACTCATATAAAGAAGGCGTGTGAAAATCTGGGGAAAGAATTTATTCCTTATAAACCGGGGAATGCCATGTATAGAGGCTATTCGCTCGCTTCATACGAACCAGACCTTTTAAAGCTTATTGTTCGATTGGCCCCCGTAGATCCTTCAAAGGCGGTGGAAAGTGGTGGCGCCCCATGCATCGGGCCTAGTTGTGTACATCACTATACCCAGGAACGGAGTTTGTGGAATTTCTTTCTCGGCGAAAAAATACATTTTACAGGACCTTACGGCCATTTTTCTCTGAAAACAGAACCACACACTGCGGTATTTGTGGCTGGAGGGGCAGGACTTGCACCAATATTGGCGTTATTGGAACAATGGTTCATAGAGGGAAGGCAGGAGAAGGCGATATTTTTCCTGGGAGAAAGGCGACTCCAGGATATTCCAATGATGTATTTGCCCAAATGGTTAAAGTGGCAAATGCAAAACCCCAATTTTAAATTCATTCCTGTACTTTCCGGTGCGTTTCGCGATGACGACCCTGCCATGTTAAATGAAATAGATAAGAAGTGCTTTTTGAGTCTTGCCGATGAGGGTAAACAACTAGCTAAAAAACAAGGATACATTGATGAGCAGGAGCAACAATGGCAGGGGGAGAAGGGATTTATAGGGCCGCTGCTCAATAAATACCTTACCCCTGACCCTGATATAGCATTTTATCTCTGCGGGCCGGCGCCTATGACCGTTACCGTAATTGATGCTGCCGCCAACGTGCTGAATCTCCAAAAAGAAAACGCACTGTTTGATGATTTTACCGGCACGCTTACTCCTTCGGTAGATATTCTTTACCAAAAATTAGAGTTAAAAGAAAAAATGCTTGCCGCAAACATACCAGATGCCGGGAAAATCATCGAAAAACTTACCTTCACACTGGTTGTACAACTACTTTTAAGGGATAAAATTGAAGAAGGCTACAGTTTTATCGGGAAGGTGAGAAATATCCTCGAAACCTCAGGGCAAAAAGATAAGGACCTCGTTGCTTTGCTGGATTCATATAAAAAATAACACCTGCCTACCCGCCGCATGATTCATTCTTCTCAAAGATTAAAACCTGAGTAACGATCTAGTTTTTTTGAAAAAGTATGGGTGAAGCGTTTTGCCCATTTGAGCATGAACGTATTTATGACAATTTACAGCAAATGCTTAGCCCCTACACTGTGCAGTAAACATCGTTATTATTAGAATTTTTCAAAAAACTAAAGTGTTACACACTCTGACAAATTACACTCTTTTATAGAAAGAGTAAAATAAAAACAATAAATGGTACTCAGCATACCAAACCTGAAAAAAAACATACCTCTCGCCCCTTTTACTACTTATAAAATAGGCGGTCCCGCTGATTGGTTTGTTGAAGTACATACCACCGAAGAATTAACACAAGCGGTATTAGAGGCAAAGCGCAGAAAAACCCCTTATTTTTTGCTTGGCTGCGGCGCAAATATCTTATTTACCGATAAGGGATTTCGCGGTCTTGTGATCAGAAATCTTGCAAACAAAACGACCTTCCTTGAAAAGAATAAATTGGTTGCGGAAAGTGGCGCGATTATTGGCGACCTTCTTAATCTATGCTATCAACGAGGACTATCAGGGTTTGAGCATTTTGTGGATATTCCGAGTACTGTAGGCGGCGCAATATGGCAAAATCTGCATTTTTTATCTCCTGACAGAAAACACACCATATTTATTTCCGGAATAGTCAGCAAGAGCCGTATTTTAGCGGAAGATGGGAATAGTACAACGGTTGATGGTGAGTACTTCCGGTTTGGATATGATACGAGTATCTTGCATAAACAGAAAGATATTGTGCTTGATGTAACCTTCCAGCTTTCACAAAAACCGAAATCAGAAATAAAATCAGTTATGGAAGCGAATCGGGAGTGGCGCAAAACAAAACAGCCTCAATTGCCGGAATTTCCCAGTTGCGGCTCAGTTTTTAAGAAAATAGAGGATGTTGGGGCAGGAAGATTGATAGAACAGGCGGGGCTGAAGGGAATGCGCATTGGCGACGCAGAAATTTCCGGAAAACACGCAAATTTTATCGTTAATTTGGGAAATGCTAAGGCAAACGATGTTTTGGCGCTAATTCAATACACACAGAAAACGGTAAAAGAAAAATCAGGCTATTCGCTGAATACAGAAATTATGGTTGTTGGAGAACCATAAATTGATTGTATAATCTACATCCATAGAAAACACATATGATAGATTTAGAGAAAATTAAGACGGTTGCCATAGCAATACTCAATGACCCGGAACATTTTTTGGTTAAAAAATATTACCGGTCGAAGCCCCCGAAAGGTTTTCGCATAGAATTATTTCTGGCAGGAAAATGCAAGCAAATACATAATGTCTTTAAAAAGTACGAATGCGATAATCACATTATAAAGGGTATTGGGTGGGGGAGGAAAATGTCCGGTACAATTTCCTTAAAAAATGTAAAAAGAGTTATTGACTTCAGACCATCGGCAAAAAAACAAGAAACGGCTTTTTGCCGCTATTGTGAAAAGCGTGTTGTGCCGGAGAGAATTCATAAATTGGATTTCGGCGATGTTATACTCTTTTTCTTTACAGCAGGGTTATGGGCAATTCTGCTCTTTTTTATGTATCTTTTTATTAGAAAATGCCCTTATTGCAATCACAGCCTGAGAAGACTCAAACCTCTTTCAAAGGGGAAAACAAACGATACCTGAATTGCTGTAACCATAAATGAAAAGAAACAACCCTAAGGTGCTGCTTTTTCGCACCAAATCCACTAATATAATAATGGAACGGCGGATTCGCTGTCGTGATATACACGGATGGGTTTATAAATTGTGATTTAATTATTTTACGCAATCAAAACTGATTCCGCAGTCTAAATTCCATCGGATGTGGATTAAGATAATATTGCGATTTCAGGTATTCTTTATCATATTTATGAGCATAATGCCGTAGAAGAGTTACAGGTACAATCAGGGGACTCTGTTTTTCGCGATACTGTTCGATAATCCCCAATAATTCTTTTTTCTCCCAGGAAGACAACTCTCTTTTAAAATACCCCAAAATATGCTGCAAAACGTTGATATTTTTCTTTACGGTTGCTTTTAATTTTAATGCCGTCATTAATGTCTTGCAATATTGATCAAACAAATCTTTCTTTCCGGTTCCGCCCGGCTGAGCCGCCATTTTACCGAGGTCTTTGACTGTTTCTGTACTATGGGACATAATTAATAATTTATGGTTTGCATGAAAAGTTGTAAGGCCCTTTATAGAGCCGTCTTCTTTCAGGAATTTCTTCCACCGGTAAAACACAAATACGTTTTCTATAAAATTTTCCCTTCTTTCAGGAACCTGAAGATGACAATCGTCTTCCGTCGGAACGTAGGTAAATTTTTCCATAAATCCCCTGGCAAACAAGCCGATGCCCTTCCCGACAGAAATGCCAGATGAAGATGGATATACCTTTATTCCCTGCATACCACAGCTTGGAGATTTACTCTTAAACACAAAACCGCTCACGTTTTCATGTTCAAGCGCTACCACCTTACTGCGGATCCATTTTTTCATCTGAACGGTGTAGTCTTTATGCGTTTTTATGGTAAGAATGCGAGGGTTTTCCGGATCTCCAACCAACTGCATTGATTCTCTTGGAGTGGGAAGGCCGCATTCCACTTCGGGGCACACAGGAACCCACGTAATAAATTTTCCAAATGTATATTTCAAATAATGGTCAAGCTTGTGTCCTCCATCATGCCGAACATTTTCACCAAGCAGGCATGCGCTAATCCCCAATTTGATCTTTTCATTCATTTGCTTCTGTGCTAAAACGTGTTGCCGGTAGTGTAGGGGCAAAGCATTTGCCCCTACTATTGCTATCTTACAGGAACAATTTCAGCCCTTCTGTTAAGGGCACGGCCTTCTTCTGTAACATTGGGGGCAATAGGATGTTTAAATCCAAAACCCGTCGTAGAGATACGCGATTCATGAATACCCTTCTCTACTAAATAATCTTTTACCGCCAGCGCTCTTTTTTGGGAAAGGTCGATATTATATTTCATTGAACCGATATTATCCGTGTGCCCTTCTATTCTTATTTGCAAATCAGGATTTTTTTCCAAAACATCCACAATGTTGGTAAGGTTCGATTCAAATTCTTCTTTAATATCCCATTTCTTATATTCAAAGGCGATTCCTTTTACCACCCAGCATCCTCTGGAATCCACAATAGCTCCTTCCGGAGTATCCGGACATTCATCGTCTTCATCGTAAACACCATCGCCGTCGCTGTCTTGTTTAGGAATATCGGTCAAAAATACTCTTTTAACAAAGTTTGCCATATTCCCGCTGGAAGCAATTTCATCAGCAGTTACAGAAAAACCACAGGTTGCGGACCGTGCAAGTTTTCTGAGCGCCTCTTTCCCCTCAGGAGTATTTCCCACATGAATGGTATAAAAGCATGTCTTCTCTCCATACAGTTCTTTTAAATCCTTTATTTTCTCCAGGGGAGTGCCTATTAAATTTTCGCCGTCACTCACAAAAATCACCGCATTTTGTCCCACCGACGTTAGCAGTTGATTTGATGCGTCAGCAATAGCGTTTCCGGCAGGGCTGCTTCCTTTAGGATAGATTGCCATATTTAACGCGTTTTCTAAAAGGTCTCGTGAGTGATGTGTGAGTTCATAAACAATAAATGTCTTCTTTAACGGCGTAAAAAATCCGTGTCCAAATGTTACAAGGGCGCTATTTACATCGACTTCAGGCAATGTTTTGTTCATGCGCGATATAATATCTTTGGCCACGTCAAATTTTGGATGCCCTTTATTAACGATACCGGTATATACTGTTTCCATAGAGGCAGAGGCATCTAAAATGATAACAAAACTTTCAATCTTCGGTGCATACTTCACACTAAGGGATTTTGCGCTTAAATCTTGCGGGACGAATGATTCAAGAGGTTCGGGGTGTTTTTTTTCAAACGTGATAGATTTGAGTTGAGCACAACCTGTAAGAACAGCAAGCGTCATTGTAACAAGCAATACCAACAAACATGTTTTTTTCATAACTATTCCTTTATAAGATTAAAAGATAATTTGCCGTCATAGGGTTCTGCATAAGAACGGAAACACAATGCTATTAAACACGTTGTTCTTTTATGCGATGTTTTTAGCACATAAGTCAAATTTCAGAAGAAATTGTCTGCAAACCACAGATTGCGTTATTTTAGCAGATAAAAATATCAATAAACATAGAAATAGTATAATCCAAAATCCGTCTAACACGCTGAAAATGTTATACCTAAATCCTGCAAACGATTTTCGCAATGCGAAAATCAGTATTTTCCACTACCAAGATTGGCAAAAAGCGATAACAGATATCCGTTTTTTAGCAATTGTGGTAGCGCTATTGTACTACTTTAAACA
>NZ_CAADGZ010000061.1:0-21585 GCF_900696675.1 uncultured Candidatus Kuenenia sp.
ACCGTGCCCGGGGAAGACCTCTCCGAACTTCGCCATCATGTCTTCGAATGCTCGTTTATGGCTGGTAATCGTTCCCGCATCAGGGAACACGTATTCCACTCCAAGCTTCTCGATATGCTCTTCCAGTTCGGCTACCATGATGTCGCGCAGGGACATGGTGGTAGCGCCGATCTCGGTACGGATGACCTTGAAGCGCCCGGCAATTTGAGAGGCTGCATCACGGACGCCGGGGTGATTCAGCGCTTCCACAAGGGAGGCATCTGCGGTAAGACTGGAAACCACCGACATCAAGTGTGATTTACCGGTGCCGTAGTTACCGACGACCAGCAGGCCTTTGTTGTCGACCGGCTGGTCGAACTGCATCTGCGGGATTACAAGCTGCGTGAGCCGTTCCGCCATCTCCTCTGAAATGACGTAGGTGTTCACGAGGTGGTGCGCGGCACTGGATTTGTCCGCGTCACGTAACTGAACGACCGACTCAATCGGGTCGAATTGGATAAGGTCTCCGTATTTCATGCTTGTCCTGCCTCCCTATTGTTTTTTTCCGAATTTACTGAGGCTGTCCCATCCATGTTCACGATCAGCACATCGACCAAGTCATAGCTGCGGTATTCGGGATGGCCTGTTTCGGCGTATAAAAGTCTCCCGCCGGTAGATGTTCCATTCCATGAAGCTACCACGGTGCGGTTTCTCGAGATGCCCTGTAACAAACGCAAGGGGTCCTGCTTGAGGTCCTTGTCGAAAAGGATTTCGAGATTATCCAGTACCACCGGTGATTGGGCTTTGTCCACGATTTGATCGAGGATTCCCGGCAGCCACAGTGACCGCTGCCTGGCCGTCAACTCAAGCAGCTCGCTGGAGAGCGCCAGGTTGATATTGATGACGGAGGCGCCGAAATCATCTGCGATATCCCTAAGGACGCTTGTTTTGCCGGAACCAGTCTCGCCCACCAACAGCACCAGGCGATGATACAAGCCTTCGGCTGCCAGCAGGGATCGTTTTATCTTGTCGTGAATAGGTTCTGCCATAGTTGTTCCTTATTCGTGTTGCATTTCATTTCCGGTAATTGGAATAAATCTTTTTTGCCCTGTCATGTAATTGTTTTGCTGCCTCTTTTTTCCCGGTTTCCTCGTAAAAAACTGCCATATTTTCCAGTATGGTTGCAACTAAGGGATGATCTGAGCCGTATTCATTTTCATATATTTCCAGAGCCTGTTTATAAAGGGACTCCGCTTTTGTGTTTTCTCCATTGTGATAATAAAGTGTTGCAAGATTGTTCATTGATGATGCAACGTCCGGGTGGTCGTTGCCAAGGATTTCCACTTCAATTGCCAATGCCCTTTTGTAAAAAAGTATTGCATCGGCATATTTTTCCTGGTGTTGGTAAATTTCTCCCAATCTGTTCAGGATGTTGACTACGCCGGGATTGTCCTGACCGGAGGCATTCTCATATATGCCAAGAGATTGTTTGTAAAGCGGCTCTGCTTTAGCATAGTTGTCCTGAAGGAGAAACATTTCCGCCAATTCCTGCAGGACGTAAGCGACAGTAAGGTGGTCTGCGCCATTTTTTTCCCTGTAAATATCCAGCGCCTGGTTGAAAAGAGGTTCGGCTTCGTCATACATGGTGTATGTTCTATAAAGTATACCAAGCAGGTTCATTGAAGCTGCAATAGAGATATGGTCGGGCGGGAATGTTTCCTTTGCAATCTTTAATGCATCTTCCCCTGACTTTATTGCATCTGCGTATCTTTTCTCCTGTAAAAGTGTGGTAGTTTTATCATGAAGCTCCTTCCACAGATTCTCCTGCGCATATACAGGTAAAATAAAAGATACCACAAGCGACAGTGTTAAAATGATTTTCGTTCCATGGCGTCGAAGTGATTTTATACTGTTTATTAACTTACTCATAGATGTAAATCCCCTTTATTTGTACTAAATGATGTGTTTGATACTGAAAAGATCTTAACCACAAAGGGCACAAAGAATACTGAACGCAAAGGATACGAAGAAAAAATTACAAAAAAAAGGCGACACGTTTCCCATACCACGTGAACTATTACACTTACAAATTAAATAAAAGGTCTGCATAGGTAGGAACCGGCCACAATTTTCGGGGGACAATTTTTTCCAGTGAGTCGATGTTTTGCCTCAAATTATTCATTGCAGCAAATACTGTATCACGGCATGCAGCCGCCCGTTTTTCGCTATCCGCAATTTCATACGTCTTTGTCAGTTCGGTATCAAGTTGTTCAACATTTTTGTATGATGTCTCCAGAAGGGTGGATACCTTTTCCAGCAAATCTCTTTGCACAACAGAAGAACCTTTTATCGTCTCCAGTTTTTCTATTGATTCAGCAAGTTCTTTAATAAAGGTCAATACTGCGGGAATATATAAACTTCTTGCCATATCAAGCGCCGCTTTTGCCTCAATACAAATCTGTTTTGCATACTGTTCGAGATAAATCTCGCGCCGCGAATGCAACTCTTCCTTTGAAAGTACCTTGTATTTTTTAA
This sequence comes from uncultured Candidatus Kuenenia sp., assembly GCF_900696675.1. Lineage (NCBI taxonomy): Bacteria > Pseudomonadati > Planctomycetota > Candidatus Brocadiia > Candidatus Brocadiales > Candidatus Brocadiaceae > Candidatus Kuenenia > uncultured Candidatus Kuenenia sp. Next base: position 2,515 of record NZ_CAADGZ010000061.1, read on the forward strand.
ACAAATCAACAGCCTTTTTTTCCGCAAACGTTTTCAGCGCTTCTGCGGTGGAACGAATATTTGGCAATCCTCTTTTCTCCGCTTCTTTTATCCATTCTTCCGAATAATTGTTCCCGTTAAAAATAATCCTTCCATGTTCCTGCACGGCATCGCGTATAATAAAAGTGGTTTCTTTGTTTATATCCTTTGCTTTTTCAAGCCGGGTGGCAATTTCATCAAGCGCTTCCGCCACAATGGTATTTAAAACAACGCATGGCCCTGAAATGGAAGCGGAAGACGCAACCATACGGAATTCAAATTTATTGCCGGTAAACGCAAAGGGAGACGTTCGGTTTCTGTCGGAATTATCCAACGGAAGCGGCGGCAATGTATCTACACCTATCTCAATCGATGTGAGGCCTTTCGAAGTCGCCTTTTTCCCCTTAGAGATTGCTTCTAAAATGTCCGTCAGCTCCTGTCCCATAAAGACAGAAATAATCGCAGGCGGCGCCTCATTCGCGCAAAGGCGGTGGTCATTGCCGGAATTTGCCGCTGATCTTCTCAAAAGGTGCGCATGGCGGTCAACAGCCGTTATCAGCGCACTGAGAAAAAGTAAAAACTGAGCGTTCTCATGGGGTGTGGTTCCGGGGTCAAGCAAATTCATGCCGTCATCGGTACACAATGACCAGTTTGTATGTTTTCCTGAACCACTTAAACCGGCATAGGGTTTCTCATGCAAAAGGCATACAAGGTTATGCCTTATGGCAACCTTCTGCAGTGTCTCCATTACAAGTTGATTTTGATCTGCCGCAATATTTGCCGAGGTAAAGAGCGGCGCCATTTCAAATTGAGAGGGGGCGACTTCATTATGTTTCGTTTTAGAAGCGACCCCAAGTTTCCATAGCTCCTTATCAAGGTCCTTCATAAACTCAGCAATACGATCCTTTATTTGACCAAAGTAATGGTCTTCCATTTCCTGCCCTTTGGGAGCTGAAGCTCCAAAAAGTGTTCTTCCTGCTACAATCAAATCTAATCTTTGCACGAAGAATTTTTTATCTACCAGGAAATACTCCTGCTCAGCGCCGACGGTTGGGGTAACTTTATTTGCGGTTTTATTCCCCAATGCCCGTAAAACGCGGAGCGCTTGTTTTGAAACAGCCGCCATGGAACGAAGCATTGGCGTTTTCTTGTCAAGCGCCATACCGGTATAGGAACAGAAAGCGGTTGGAATACAGAGGGTGACGCCGCCAAGCCCGTCTTCCTTTAAAAATGCAGGAGAGGTGCAGTCCCAAGCGGTATATCCACGAGCCTCAAAGGTAGCGCGCAACCCACCGCTTGGGAAACTCGATGCGTCCGGTTCTCCTTTAATAAGTTGCTTGCCGGAAAATTCCATAATTACGCCGCCTTGTGTTGTATGCGAGATGAAAGAATCATGCTTCTCGGCGGTTCTTCCCGTCAGAGGCTGAAACCAGTGGGTATAATGTGTTGCGCCCCTCTCTATTGCCCAGTCTTTCATAGCGCTTGCAACAACATCCGCAACCTCCGGCGGCAAAGGAATTTCTTTATCAATTGTTTTCTTAAGCAATTGATATGTATCCTTTGGCAGCCTTTTCCTCATAACCTCATCGTTGAAGACATTTGTGCCAAAGATTTGGGTAACATCCATTTCGTAACCTCCTGACAGTATGCTGTTCTATGGTATATATAATGAATACTGCATCATGAATAGGGTATTTGCTTGTTTACTATACATACAATAATAAACGACAAACTACAAATAACAAATAACAAACAAATTCGCATTTTTGTAACAGTTTGGCTTTTTGAAAAAAATAGAATTTTTACAAAATAATACTATAAATGGCATAGGAAACACATGCAAATTTTCTTCATGGGTTTGCAGCCTGAAACAATGAATGTATTTGTAAATACAAACAACGGTGGGTACGCTATCGCATCACCCTTCCTTACTATGAATAAAACACTGCTCTGTTTCTCATTTCCGATTTGTCCGTGTTACATATAATTTTTCTATCGTTACAAAAGTATTATAAAGATATTATTGCCATAAATAGTTACAATTATTTACAAATATTTACAAAATTGATTGAAGGTGTGAAATACCGGCGAAAAAACATAGAGAGAGAAGTAAATATGTTTTATACTACCCAGCCTTCTTGTGTTTTAATTGGTTGCGGGTCAGTATCACTCGTTATTTTACATAAATTACTATAAAGAAGCCCAAAGGGGGAGGTTCCGATGTATGATAAAGTATGATAAAAAACGTTTTTTATTTATGGGGGTCAGTAGTCTTTTCCTCTTAGTAGTTATTGCCGGATTAGCTGTGAATGTATCGAGGACAATGCCCCGGAATACCTATGTTTATGTTAATGATGAGGACAAGGAATATTATGCCCCGAATTGTGTGAAAGATGTTCGGAAATTACGATTAATTACGGTACGGGAAGCACTATCATTAGGATATATTCCTGAACCTCGATGTGCGAAATCAGGAGAGTTTCTTCAAAAAGGGCGTTCATTAGCCGGAGTTTTGCTAGAAAAAATGGGCATTTTAAAAGAATTGCCGCCAAGATGGAATAAAGACGGGTCGTGGAATTACTAAAATTATTAAAAAAGGGAGACGGATAAAATGAGAAGGTGTATTTTTTTTGTTATGGTTATTATATGTGCGGGGTTTTTTTACACAGTGAATGCAGACGCCGTACCATTCACTTCAGGGATCAAACTTGTGGATCATATGAAGGAGAATGATAAGGCAGTGTCTGGGATTAAAGAGGTTGATTGGTTAAAAACAGGCCTTTATCTGGGTTTTATCGGAGGCGTCTATGATGCATGTGATGGGGCATTCTTTTGCGCAAGCCCCTCAGACCCCACACAAGGAGAAATAGTATCAACCGTGTCAAAATATTTAAAGGAAAACCCGGAAAGATGGAATGAACCGGCAGTTGTGTTAGTTGTTGATGCGTTAAAAGAGGCTTATCCATGTCCACAGTAAAACATACAATCGCATTATTCTATAAACAGGAGGCACACAGTGTTTAAAATGAAACTATCTTTCAAAGTTATTGTTTTGTTTCTCTTATTCAATATAGTATTTTTACCGCATCTTTTTGCAAGGGACAAGGCAATTGTGTTATCCGTGATCGATAGCGATACTTTAAGGGTAAGGTATAAAAACAACGAAGAACGGTTTAAATTGGTGGGAATAACCACGCCCGACACTAAGCTAAACAGTGCGGTACTGGACAATGCCGAAAAATATGAAAAAGATGTAAACGACATCCTGCTGATAGGCAAACGTACCCTGGAGTTTACGAAAAGCCTGGTAAAACCAAATGATAAAGTATCGATAGAGTTTGACGTCCAGTTTTTGGATAAGGACGGCAAGTATCTGGGATACGTATATCTTGAGGATGGAAGGATGCTCAATGAAGAAATTATTAAGGCAGGGTTTGCAAGCCCTTCCGCTGAGCGTCTCAATGTTAAATATAAAAAGAAATTCCTGAAGGCATTTGCAGACGCCAGGGAAAATCGAAAAGGCTTGTGGAATCCGGCGGAGTCTGGTAAATAACAATATTTGTGAGGAATTATTATTACACGCTGCCAATGCTGGCCGCAAACAACTTTTTAAACAAATTTTAAAGACTGCCATCCCTGTTAAATGAAACTTCCTGTTATATCACTTAAAGCAAAAAGAAATTCCCTCCACCCATGGATCTTCAACCGCATGATTCGTCACCCGCAAAAACCTGTTCCACCAGGGACATTGGTTGAAGTGGTATCCAAAGAAGGAGGGTTTATCGGCAGGGGTATTTATAACCGGAAAAGCAATATCGGTATTCGGCTTTTAACCGAAAATGTTACAGAGCATTTGTGCAAGGAATTTATATTAAAAAAATTTGAATACGCCAAAGCATTGCGTGAAGATGTGTTAGGGATACATAAGACGTCGGATTGCTACAGGCTCGTTCATGGCGAGGCAGACGGGCTTTCCGGCCTGATTATTGATAAATTTGCCCGTGTGATTGTAGTCGAACCTTATTCCGCCGGCTACATTGGAATTATGGACTGGATAGTTTCGTCATTAAAAACCCTTTATCCTGATTGTAATGTAGCGGTAAGGCCCGACGCCAGGAATGCGGAGAAAGAAGGGGTGGATTTCTCTAAACTGTCAAGGAATTATCCGTGCCCTGATTCGGTGATAATCTGCGAAAATAATATGCGTATGATGATAAATTTCAAATCGGGACACAAAACAGGTTTTTTTCTTGACCAGAGGGAAAACCGTTTGGCCTTGTCTCTTTTATGTCGCGACAAGGAGGTGCTTGATTGTTTTTGTTACACCGGAGGGTTTGGAATATCTGCAATGCTGGCAGGCGCAAGGTATGCAACAGGCGTTGACCTTGATGAAAAGGCATTAGAAACCGCAAAAGAAAACGCCCGGTTAAATTCGGCAGCTATTTCGTATGTGCATATTGATGTATTTGATTTTTTAAGAAAAATGTACCACAGTGGTACGCAAACAGACGTGGTAATACTGGATCCCGCCAAGCTTGCCGGTTGTACAGGAGAAATAAAAAGAGCCATGAGAACGTATGGAGATATTAACAGACTTGGTATGCAAGTGGTTCGGCCAGGGGGGATATTGTTGACATGTTCCTGTTCCGGTCTTATTTCAGAAAAAGATTTTCTTTCAATACTTACTCGTTCAGCCGCGGAAGCCGGGGTAATATTGCAAATATTTAAAATCACAGGAGCTGCGCCGGATCATCCGTTTAGTTCCATATTTCCGGAAGGGAGATATCTCAAGGCCGTTTTTGCAAGAGTCTTTCCGTACTCAGGAAAAAAAACATTCGTTCCAAATAGTTCGGAATATGAATCATACTAAATAAGTTTGTTATATAGCCAAACAAATATAGTTTTAAAAATTTGGAGATAAAATGGCTTTCTAAAAAAACAGATTTATTTGACTAAGCATACTATCAAACGTCCCCTTAAATTTCCTTTTGATTGAGGGGACATCTTCTCTCTCATCTAAAAAGAGGCGGCAGGGGGGAGAGGTAAATTTTTCTAAAACCTTATTTGTTTGACTATATCTATGCCTTATTATTTGAAATTTCAGTGAGGATATCTTTCGTGAATAAAAGTTTACTTACCAATCTTATAGCCGGTATTGTCTTTCTTGTTTCTTATTTTTATCCATCTTTTTTTGGAAAGACTGCGATAGTGCATGCAAGTCTCTTTGCCTTGTCCGGCGCATTGACAAACTGGGTAGCCATTCATATGTTATTCGAAAAAATACCGGGCTTTTACGGTTCAGGAATAATTACGCTCAGGTTTAAACAATTTAAGGAAGGCATTCGTTCCTTGATTATGGAGAATTTTTTCACAGAAGAAAACTTTGCCAAAGTCACACAGGAAACGCTTCCTCATACCATAAAGCCGGAACTGGTAATGGATCAGATAGATTTTGACAAAGTATTTGCCGGGCTGGTTTCCACCGTGAAAAAATCGACCTTTGGCGGCATGCTGGATATGTTTGGGGGAAAAAATGCCCTTGAACCGTTGAGAGAACCATTTAAAGCCGAAATGGAAAAACAGGTGACGGATATCATCACAAACATTGACATAGCTTCGGTATTGCAGAAAGAAACTGATTTCGACTCCTTTCGGTCGAAGATTGATACTATGGTAAATGCGAGACTCAATGAATTATCGCCGCAACATGTAAAGAAAATTGTTGAGGAAATGATACGCAGTCACCTGGGCTGGCTTGTTGTTTGGGGAGGGGTATTTGGGGCGTTGATTGGTTTTTTCAGCGCACTTCTGCTCTGAAAATGAGTTTTGCGGCAATGATTCAATTCGCAGTTTATCGCAAGCGTTTTTCTTGTTTTTTCAGGAAAAAAAACAATGCGCTTCCCGAACAAATTGCAACAAGCAATAAGATTATTCCCGATACTTCAGCGCCCAATATAACCTTTCCCGTTCCTATCAGGATGCAATTTACCACGATAATTCCTAATAGAATATGAAGGAAAGTTACCGGTTTAATCCCTTGATCTTCATAGCCGGGGACTTTTTGTGCAATTGACTTCCAACCAGGTCCTCCGGGATACACCTTTTTGTAAAAGGCGATTAGATGGTTTTGGGATACCGGACGGGTAATGAATGTAATTGCTATCCAGGCGGGAATAATAACAACCATTGATACTGCAATTGAATAGGGAAACTGAAACAGTGGTTGTTCCGGATAAAAACCGGACAATCCTTTACCCCAGAGGGTATCTTTTAAAAAAGAGAGTCGATTTGAAAACGGAATGCCTTTAAAGACAAATGTGCCGGCAAGCGCAAGGGAAAACGCCGAAATTTCCGACCATGCATTTACCCGCCACCAATACCAGCGCAATATATAAACAGAACCAATCCCCGCTGTAACAGAAAATACAATAATCCATACCTGAGAAATATCCTTCACCGCAAATGAAAAAAAGGTGCCAAGAAAGGCAAGGCATACAATAACGATTCTTGCTATCAGCACATATTCTTTATCGCCTGATGTTTTTCTAAAAAAACGTTTATAACAATCATTAACGATGATAGAGGCGCCCCAGTTTAACTGCGTGTCGATAGTTGACATAAACGCCGCGAAAAATGCAGCGATCATAACACCGAACATCCCTACAGGCAGCGTCTCTTTCATCATAAGCGGATAGTATGTTTCCACGTCATCAATCTTCCCAAAATATGCCATGCCGCAGAGTCCGACAATAATCCATGGCCAGGGACGCAGGCATATCATGGCAGTGTTAAACCATAAATAAGCAAACATGGAATGCCGTTCATTTTTTGCGGCAAACAGTCGTTGCGCAATATAACCTCCCCCATCCACATTGTACATAACCACCCACACGATTAAGACAAGCGCCAGGAATTCCGTAAACGGTGTGGTATGGTTAAGCGGCGTAACCTTTGGAATGATTCTCAGGACAGAATCTACGTCAAAATGCCCTTCTGCCAGTTTGCGTTGTATTTCAGCCATTCCGCCAAGTTTTATAACTGAAGCAACTGCAAGATAAATTGATCCTGTCATTGCGATGATAAACTGTACCACATCAGTAGCAACGACCCCCCAAAGCCCTGACATTGTCGTGTAAACAACCGTAATCAGGAAAAGCACCAAAACGGCAAATACCTCGGCATTCAGCCCAAGTATTATAGTAGTCTGGTCCCACCCCATGATGGTGACAATGATCTTGGACATTGCCTTCATAACCCATGCAATTATCAGTACATTCTGGAAAAGGCCAAACCATACTGCACGGTAAATCCGGAGACATGCGGCAGCCATGCCGTCGTAACGCAGCTCAACCAGCTCTGCATCTGTGGTAATGCCAGCCCTGTTCCAGAGACGTGCAAAGAGAAATACGGCAAAAATACCGCCTACTCCCCAATTCCACCAAATCCAGTTCTTCCAGATACCACCTTTTGCAACAAGACCGGAAACAGCAAGGGGCGTATCAGCCGCAAACGTTGTGGCAACCATAGAAGTGCCTACAATCCACCACGGCAAACATCGCCCCGAAACAAAAAACTCGTCCATGTTTTTTGATGCACGGCGTGAAAAATACACACCAATCAGAAAAGTGAAGAAAAGATAGGCAAGGATAATGGAAACGTCGATGTAATGAAGCCGTTCAAACATTGTTACCGTTGTTATAAAGAGAGGAATTTAATAAATCGTAACACTTTCGTTTTTTTGAAAAACCATCAAAGCAAAATCATGCTGTGCAGCAGTCATTCTGCATTCCTACCCCTCAATTTCACCTTCTACAACCACGTCAGCGGGGCACAGTTTTTAGCAATCGCCCTTGTTTTAAAACTCTGGCATGGAAATGAGCGTTTTTGTTTTTTCAAGAGATTAAATTATACAGTAAATGAAGTATTGTGCATGTACGTTATCGGCAATAAGCCATGATTGTAATCGTTCAAAGGGTCGTTATCAATCAAAACAATTGTTCATGCAAAAAAGTAATGAGAAACCTATGTATCTGTTTTAAATGTTGAAAAACAATATATTCAAATTATAATGCTAATGTAAGCGTATGCTAACAATTGCAAATCAATTTTATTTTGAATAAACTACAGTATTCGTTATATATCATGTCCGGTCATCAGGAAGAAGCACACTCGGCGAGGAAAAAGATTCTGGAAACGGGATTGAAGCTTTTTTCAAAAAAAGGCTATCTTGGCACAACTACGAGAGAAATCGCAAAAGAGGCGGGCACTGCAGAGGTAACGATTTTCAGACATTTTATATCAAAAGAAAAACTTTTTGAAGAAGTTTTAAATACCTATTCGTTTCTTCCGGCTTTGCAGGGACTTCTGCCGGAGGTTGCTGAAATGCATTATACGGAAGCATTGACTGTTATTGCGGAAAGATTCCTCGATACGCTTGCTGTGAGAAAAGATATTATAAAAATAATGCATATTGAAATTCAAAGATATCCTCAAAAAATCCTAAAAATGTATCATGCGTTTATTGATGAAATTTTTAAAACGCTGGCTTCCTATTTCACAACGATGCAAAAGAAAGGGGTTCTTCGGGAGTTTAATGCTGAAACTGCAGCACGTGCCTTCCTTGGGATGTTATTCTCCTATTTTGATGCAAAGGAATTTCTCATGTGGAAAAAATACAGAATTGATGATTCAGATGCGATTATAAAGGAATTTGTCGATATTTTCGCGTCAGGGACAATGAAATAATTTTTTGAGGTATTATATCTGTTAATGTTCAATTCTCAAATTGTTGCTCATTTACCTTTATTCCTTCACATTGAGTATTAATTTTCAAATACGAAATCGGATTTCGCCGTTAGATATTTTGCCAAAACTTAAATTTATTTTTTTAAGGATACCTTATGTTTATGCGGACGTGTTATTTTCTTATCGTGCCTTTTGTGCTACTCTCAATTATTTCATCGCTTTTCGGACAAAGCGAAAAACAGAGTCCACCGCCGCTTGTCGTTGTTTCAGAAATCACCACCGGTATAATGACTCCAAAGACTGAATTTATAGGAACGGTAAATTATCCCTATATATCGGATGTTGCGGCTGAAGTAAATGGCAAGGCAGACTATGTAAACCTTGAAGAAGGTTTTAGGGTAAAGAAGGGAGAGTTGCTTGTAAAAACGAATTCGGATTTGCTGAGAAAAGAAATTAAATCGAAAAAGGCGTTAAGGGATCAGGTTTTATCCGACATCGATCTGGCATTATTAAACAAACAAAGGGTTGAAAAACTGTATCACGAAGAAGTCGTTTCTCAACAGATGTATGACGAAATTATATTTAAATTGATTAATTTTGAAAAAAAATCTGATTCAATAAAAGCGGAGTTGGAGTCGCTCTCAATCGAACTTCAAAAGAAAAACATACGGTCTCCCTTTAATGGAGTAATATTAAAAAAATATGTGCAGGTTGGCGAATGGCTTACGCCAGGTACTGTTATCGCAACCATTGCGCAAACCGATGTGGTTGAAGTAGTTCTTAACGTTCCTGAGAAAATATGTCTGTTAATAAAACAAAATATGGATGCCGTTGTCAAAATTAACGAAAAAATATTCCATGGGAAAATATTTGTCGTGATTCCCCACGGCGATGTGTCAACAAGAACGTTCCCTGTAAGAATAAGAATAACAGACGCTGAAACGCTTATGTCCGGTATGGAGGCTGTAGTATCTTTACCCTCCGGAGAAGAAACGAAATCTCTTCTGGTGGACAGGGATGCAATAATCAACTTTTTCGGAAACACGGTGGTTTTTGCGGTAAAGGACTCACAAGCATATATGACGCCGGTTCGCGTACTGGACTACAGTGAAACAAAGGCTGGCATTGAAGGAGTTGGCCTTATGGAAGGAACAGAGGTGGTAATAAAGGGAAATGAACGGCTTCGTGACGGCCAGAGAATAAATGTAAAGAGAGAGGGGATATAATCTTTTGAACAGCATCAGATTTTCCATTGAAAAACCGGTTACTATTATCGTTGGGATTATCTTTGTTGTGCTTTTCGGGGTAATCAGCCTTCTCACAATGACATACCAGTTAAGTCCCACCATTACCGAACCCGAAATTACGGTTACTACTACGTGGGTGGGAGCTACTCCATACAACATTGAACGTGAAATAATCGAAGAACAGGAAAAGGTTTTAAAAGGCATACCCGGACTTGTAGAAATGGAGAGCGAGTCGTTTGACGGAATGGGTTCAATTACACTAAAATTCACAATTGAAACTAGAATTGACGATGCATTGTTGCGGGTCTCCAACAAACTCAACGAAGTGCCTGAATATCCTGAAAATGTTGATAAACCAATAATCAATCCCACGGGGAGTGCGGCATCACCCGTTATATGGATTATTTTGCATGCAACGGAAGACAATCCCCGCTCGATTTATTCCTACAGGACATATTTTGAAGACGAGGTCAGACAATATCTTGACCGGGTAAAAGGGGTTGCCGATCTTGCGATTCATGGCGGGACTGACAAAGAGATGCATATCATTATCAATCCCCAAAAAATGGCTGCATACGGTGTAACAATAACGGAACTTGTTTCTCTCTTAAAAGCGGAAAACGTGAATATCTCTTCAGGTATTATGGGCATTGAAAGAAGGGATTACCGGATAAGAACGATTGGGGAATTTAATTCGGCGAAAGAAATTGAAAATATAATAATAAAATCCGATGGCCAGCAGCGAATCGTACTTTCGGATTTGGCAAAAGTCAGTTTTGGTTATGAAAAACTAAGCAATGTAATGCTCCATAATGGCGAAGAAGCCATTGCTATTGGCGTAAAACCGGAATCGGGCGTAAACGTACTTGAACTTACTAATACCATTTATGAAGTAGTGGATTGGTTGAATAAAGAAAAACTTGCCGAAGAAAAGGTTTATCTGAAATGGGTATACGATCAGAGGTCTTATATTAACGGGGCAATCCGGCTTGTGAAAAATAATATCCTTATTGGTGGCTTTCTTGCAATAGCAGTATTGCTGCTTTTCCTGAGAAATGTTTCTTCCACCGTAATAATCGCCACTTCTATTCCCATAAGCATTTTTGGCACGTTTTTGTTCCTGAAGGCATTTGGAAGAAATCTTAATGTTATAAGCCTTGCCGGAATTTCTTTTGCGGTTGGGATGCTTGTAGATAACGCTATCGTGGTGCTGGAAAATATTGATCGTCACAGAAAATCGGGGAAGACCGCTTTTCTTGCCGCATATGAAGGTGCGAAAGAAGTATGGGGAGCAATACTCGCCTCTACGCTCACAACAATTGCGGTATTTCTTCCCATAGTGTTTGTACAGGAAGAAGCTGGCCAGCTCTTCAGAGATATTGCAATTGCGGTAACATGCGCCGTAGGATTAAGTTTCTTCGTTTCTGTTTTTGTGATCCCCATGTTTTCGGAACAACTGTTCCGAAGGTTAAAAGTAAAAACAAAATCATTCGCCGGGCCTGGTGTGCTTCTGAAAGCAGGTGCATTTTTTCAGAAAATAATCATGGCTTTAGTGGCATTCGCAATTAAAGAGGGGAAAACCAGAATAGCAACTATTTTAATTCTTACCGCGTTTTCCTTTATTGCGACAATACTCTTATTGCCAAAGATGGAGTATCTTCCACAGGGAAACAGGAATCTTGTTATGAGCATACTCGTACCTCCTCCAGGCCTCTCTTACAAAGAAAGAATGGACATTGGCAGGCACATAGCCAATCAGCTTGGTCCTTACATGCAGAAAGATCATAACGGATTCCCAGGAATAAGTGATGTGTTTTATATCGGGGCGGACACAAGGATGGTTTTTGGCGCAAAATGCATGCATGAAGAACGCGCCGGAGAACTGGTGCCTTTGTTTATGCAAACAATCCAATCCATTCCCGGGATGTACGGAGTAAGCATGCAGGCAGGCATTTTTGAAACAGGTATTGGGGAAGGGCGTACCATCGAAGTGGATATTAGCGGCAGCGATATTCATCAAATTGTACAAGTGTCAGGAACCATGTTCGGAATGATAAAGAAAGAACTTCCTGACGCCCAGATCAGGCCGATACCCTCACTAGAGATCCTTTTTCCAGAGTTAAAAATAGTGCCATCAAGAGATCGCCTCATGGCTGCGGGGATGAATACTTATGAACTTGGCATTGCCCTTGACATACTAATGGATGGAAGGAAGATCGGATATTATAAACAAGAAGGGCAAAAAAAAATCGACCTTATCGTTAAGGCGTCTGATGAAACTATTCATACGCCTGAAATATTATATAACTCACTTATTTCTCTTCCCAATAGATCTGTAGTACCGGTATATTCCCTCTCTCAGCTTCAGCGAACAACCGGCATTACTCAAATCCGGCACCTGGAAAGGGATCGTACAATAACACTCCAGGTGACCCCTCCCGAAACGATCCCCCTGCAGGAAGCAATGGAGATCATTGACGGGACGGTTTTGCAAACACTAAAAGAACAGGACATGCTTCAGGGGGTAACCATAAGATTGTCTGGTGCCGCGGATAAACTCACCACAACAAGAAAAGCGCTGCAATGGAATTTTGCCCTTGCAGTTGTTATTACGTATTTATTAATGTCCGCCTTGTTCGGGAATTTTATCTACCCCTTAATTATCATGTTTACCATTCCTCTTGCCGCTGCAGGAGGTTTTATCGGGCTAAGATTGGTCAATATATGTATTGCCTTGCAGCCTTTTGACATTTTGACCATGCTCGGCTTTGTAATTCTTATCGGTGTTGTTGTTAATAACGCTATTCTCATTGTATATCAGGCACTGAATAATGTTCGATTCCAGGGGATGAACCATCATGACGCCGTAATTGAGTCAACGAGGACAAGGTTAAGGCCGATATTTATGAGCGCATTTACCAGTATATTCGGCATGCTTCCCCTAGTCATCGCGCCTGGTCCTGGTTCCGAATTATACAGGGGATTGGGGAGTGTAATGCTTGGAGGGCTGGCATTTTCGACAATTTTTACCATCTTCATCATTCCCGCCATTCTCATGTTCGCCATAAGAATGGAAAAGACGGAGAATACGCAAAGCTGATCGTGCCGTTTATTTATCGCTTTTTATGCTTAAATGCCGGGCAATATTTTTAGCCTTGCTTCCCCGCCAAATTTCCAGCCACACTGCATGCGGAACGTGTATGGCATCAAAATATATGAAACAGGTATAATATTGAGCATCTTGCCAGAAAGGAGGATAAACCCTATACAATAATTTCCGCTTTATCGACTCTATAATAAATCGCATAAGGAAAACGTTTAAGTAAACAACGTCTGAAATCTTTATATACTGTCTTATAGACTAACGGATTTCGTCTGATTTCTTCCGAAAGGGCATAAAAAACGCGAAGAAAATCTTCACCAAGCCCTATTCATTTCTCCTCATACCAAAAATAGCCATTTACGGAATTTTCTTTTAATTCAGAAAGAAACAACAAAGAATATATCATTTCCTCTTCTCAATACGATTTTGTAATTCCTCGATACTTAACAAATCTTCGGGAGAATAATCTTTTGACAGCCGGGCGTCTAATTCCTCCCTGTGGCTCTCTGGAACAGGCACCTCCGAATCCATAGAAGATACGCTATCCTATAGGTCTTCTATAAAAAGTATTTTTTCCGGTATACTCATTCCGTTCCGTACTATTATCCATCAACTTTTTGTTTTTAATGCTCGTTTTTCAAAATGCATAACCGTTTCAAGATGTTGCAGTAAAATAGCATGAAAAGGTAACGATAAAAATTATTTCTCTTGATGACTGGCAGAGACGTTTTCGTTGCATTATCGAGAAAATACATGAAAAATCTGCACGATATACTCATAATGAAATTGAATCTGATATTGCCCACTCCATAAAAGAAGTGAGACAAAAGAAAAGTGTCCATTAAGGTTGTTATTGACACCAATATCTGGATTTCCTCTCTATTAAACCCTTACGGATTCCCGCCAGATTAAGAAAGTTGTTTTGAAGAAGACACACTCCACGTGGTTATTTCAGAACCGATACTGGAAGAAATTGCAGAAGTACTCACCCATCCGCGTATAAAAGGCAAATATGGAATTTCAGAAGCCGATATTAAGGAACTATTGATTATGTATAGAAGAACGCGCAGAGCATGTTTTGCTTTCGGTAGATATTACTGTCTGTCGTGTAACCAAATGACCAATGACTACTGTCGGGAGGTTGAAGTATTCTTAAAACACATTATGTCTGTTTCACAGCCGCACTTTCTTTAGCCTCAATTTCAATGAATAGTCGGGCGACATTCTGTTTTTCGATTGGTTTTAGCCATTGCTCGGCCATGACAAACAGCGAGTTGTCTTCTTTGTTGATGTGGTCACGCAGCATCCAGGCAAAGTGAGTAGCATTCCCTTTCATCGGCGCAATAAACTCAGAGCCATCAGTGTTGGACAGATAACCGGCAACCGCCGCCTGCCAAAGTTCATTACTTGCACGAAGCTCAACATGCTCGCGCAGCATGATGCCAAGAGGTCCCTTACCTACGAGGGTGTACTTGCCCATTTCCGGGAATAAAGCCTCTTCCTCCTTGGTAAAATGTACCCAGAATTCCGTCTGGAAAAAGGTGGCCAGCGTTCTCAGTTCTGCAGTCGTTTCCGGCCGTTTGTCAGGGTGAGTAACGATTCTTTCCAGTGCGTCTAATTTCTTGAGTACATGCGCATGTTCCTCGCGTAATTCATCGGTGGGTCTCTGGTCTGACATATTCAGCCTCCTTAGTTTGCATCAGATGATAGGAAATTATTTTTTTCTATTTGGGGGGTCAGTTTAGCGAAAACTAAAGAAAATTACAAGTTTTTTTAGTTTATCAGCCCTACTGAACATCAAGGGAAAGAGAAATTAGAGCAGACGAGGAAATGAGGATCAAACCTTGATTAGTGATTAAATACTTGACAATAAAAGATAGTGTCTGCAACCTTGTCTTTGATGACAAGACAATGACGTACAGAATTTAAAGGCGTTTATTATCACAACTTATCGCGCGGCAATGAGCGAAGAGATATTTTTCGGAATAATGGTGATCACGTTTTGTTTCTGTAAACTTTAGGAAATATGTCGGACAGGTTTGAGGTTGAAGTTGTGGTTTACGCCTACGTTCTTATGGATAATCATTATCACTTGCTACCCAAAACCAATAAACCCAATATTTCTAAAAGCATGCACATGGATAAGTGATTCAAAATAAACTAAATCGTGATTTATTAATCTATCTTTTATGGAACATAGGTTGGTATGATAACCAGGAAATTGGTAACTTGTTTAGTATTGATTATTCATCAATAAGTCGGCAAGTAACTATTATGAGATCAAGGATTCCGAAAGATGATAAAATTAATAAGAGAATAACAAAGATTAAATCACTAATTAAGGTGTGACCTCATATTCATTCATACACTCTAACAGGCATTCCGTCGTACTTGACAATACACTCACGTTTGCCGCAAAAAACGAAACTATCATTCATGTGATCGCGTTCATCCAAACCGATGCGCCGGAACACATCCGCCCAAGTGTTAAGATCCCCATATTGTTTAACCAGCTCATTATGAACAGGCTGATCCTCCCATTGAGGATTCTCTGCGACAAACTGAGCATAAACATGTTCGGCGTGGTCTTCAAACTCTGCGTTAAAAAGAAATGCCCGGCGGATATTTACCAACGCCATGAACCGCGTAATCAACACATAGGAAATGACCATCACGAAGGGTATCAGTGGAAAGAAATACCACGGTTCTTTAACGCCGTCTTCTTTCATTTTTTCATGAATAACACGCAAATGCCAATATTCATTGTCCTGGGCTTCCCGCCCCCATGCCATAATTTTCAGGGCTTCTTCCACAACTTCTTTTTTTCGAAAGAAGCACGTCAACCGCCCATATTGGCGAACTTCCCATGCCCGGTAAGGAATGCTTGCCAGAATTTCAATGAGCTTTGTTTTTGCCAGAGTCACTTTTTTCCCTGTAATCCAATCCATCGTGACAAAAAAACATTTCGCCGCCAATGAATACTTATACCGCGTCCGAGTCAAGGACGACTGCTGTTCTTTTTTTAAATCAATTTTTCCCTGTTCCATAGAGTCTTTTCCTTTCGAGACAAGAAAATCCTTTTGTACATTTCATTGTCGTCTGCAAAGATTCATCACCTACGACAATGAATGATAAATTGATAATGAATAAATGATAGGAAATTGCTTTTTTGAAATGGCGTAAGGTTAAGGCAATGACAAGTGTAAGTCAAGTATTTTTTTATAATACTTGATTCAGCTCAATTGAATAAGCTTTCTGAAATTTAGAAAAAGTGATTGTTGTCGATATATTTGTAAATATAGGTTTTGTGATAGAAAGTAGGTATCTCTCTCCCGATATTCTTACATTAGCAAATTTTCACAATGATCAATTTGTAATAATGCAGGGTTCTTCATAACCAGACCCTTGACCTCTGTTACCGGCTTTGCCAGCAAACAGATGCCAAGAGTAGAATGTATCCGTTTCTCGAAAGGTTGGCTGGAATAAGGTAAAATATCCTAATTGAGAATTGGGAGTGTGGATTCAGGAAAGGAGGATATTTTAGAGATGGAGTGAAATTCATAAACGATTAGAAGGAATTAAACCACTAATATATAATGTATATCCCTTCTTGTTTACTATATGGAGTTCTTGATTGCCGCAGGAATCTTGCTTAAATAAAAAAGAAATTCAGGATATTCCGGGGGAGATATCAGAATTTCCAAAAGCATACACCCATTTGTATACACCCAGAATAGGGTATTTACAAAGATAGTATTTTTAATATAATCGCCGGGTTATATAGGGTGGATTATTTTTTAAGAAAGGAATTCCTGATTCCCTTCCAGCTTATCATGAAAGGATATATCGGAATTCGAAGTCAGGTCGATGGTTTACAGGCCAGAGTATACAGTCTGTATAATTCGTAATGAGCGATTAGCTGAAATGCAGCAATAACATGATAAAAATAAGTTACAATACGTCAAAAAAAAATACGCGGCAACTTTTTAGACATACTGAGGCAGTTCGTGTTTGCCGTTTTATACAGACTGTATAATTATTGTTAGCAGAAGAAAAAATGGCATTCACACTTGGGTTGCCAGAAATTAGTTTGAGAGTGATCCTCTTCGGAGTGCTTCAATACCTTCCATCACTCTGAATCAGCGAAAGACTCAAGACGTCACTCCGAAAAGAGCACTCCGCTTTTCTTGAAAATCTGAAATGGGAAGTAAAGGTGCGCGAACAAGCAGTCAGAGTTGCTGAGTATCTGGCACTAGCAAGAAGCCTGAAGGAGAACTCTCCTGATTCGGATACAGAATGGTTAACCAAATGTCATGGGAGTTGGCCATGTGGCTCCCCGAAGACATTTACAAATAAATGGCGAGTGCAATCGCCACTCTCAGTGAACAGACAAATGAGTTAACAACCGTCTGGTGCGGACACCGGGGACAACGCACCATGTTTCCTGATACTTTTATGGCCGATGCCGTACATCCGGAGCGTTACGTCAGAAGAGGCGCATTCTGGTTTCTTACAAACTACGTAGTGAGGTTAATACACAATGCTCAAGGACATGATCGACGCACTGAAACTCGTTACAGAAGGAATCGACAGCGTTAAGACGATTGCCGAGGCAGTCAAAAGCGGAAAAGACTATATCGAAGCCAAGCATCCTGAAGTTCGGAGCGACTTGCGCCTTATGGTGGATGAGTTGCAAAAAAGTCTGTTACTCATTAAGCGCGCTTCAGCCGTCTTGACTAACTTTAGGTTTGCTATCTCCGCAGACGTCCAAGGATCGGAATTGGTGCGATTCAATGACTATTTCATCCAGTCAAAGACGGAGGCGCAGCATCTCGAAAACCATATCGATGACTTGCGCACCCATTGCAGCAAGATTCGTAAACACGGAACAAAAATTGGCGGAGAAGCGACAGTCGCAGGCTTTACAAAGGTTTTTCACACTTTAGTCTTTTGAAACTGGAAATTGTCATTTGTAGTGCGACGAGGTTCGTCGCACTACATGGTAGAGACAGGTTTCAAACCTGTCTCTACTCCCGAATCCTATAAAACTGTAAAACGTATAAACATTTCTACAAAACACTCAAAATATGCCATTTCTAAAGATATATTATCCTGCCTTCTACGTCTGAATTTGTAGGAACGATAAAGGACCTGACCGGGATAGCAAATGCTAAAGAAGCGCAGAGCGGACGTCGCGATGCACTGGGAAGTGCTTATAATCCGGATTGTTTGGATTTTCTGGAAGACAGCAAGGATTTTAAAATTGAAAAAGTCTTTGAATTTTGTCCGAATGAGCAGCGTGCTTTTGGTGTTGAAGAAATGGTAAAACCCATTCCGCTTGCTATAAGATGCAATCCTGGTGAAGAGGCAGTTCTTCTGTCTTATGAAGATGGCGTTTGGTCCTGGCACTTTAAAAACAACGATTGTGTGAGTAACAGGGATTTGGTATCCGATGACGGCAGGCATATTAGTCTCTTTAGTGTTCCGTTTAAAGTGCAGGACAGAACCACAAGGGGTTTATGGAGCAAGGTTGTTCACGTCTTTAAATTTGCGACAGATTGGATACAAGAAGGCAGTTCGGCGGCTATCAACAATATGCTGCGTGAATACGAAGGGAGAAAAATTAAGGAAGGTTTTAAACGAATAGAACACAATTTAGGTTTTATTGAAGGCCTTACAACTGCCGATCCGGTTTCGGATTGGGGCGGTATTAAAGACGTAATGAAAGATAAAAAGAAAGCGCTCCTTTTTATACATGGCACGGGGAGTTCAATCGAAGGTGGATATGCAGATGTGCCGCAAAAAATACTGGCGGTTTTAAAAAATAATAAGGGTCTTCTCCCTACTGAGTGGGTAAAAATGAGCGAAAAAAGTCTTGCGACCCGCAATTAGAGGGAGTTTTCAGCTTGTTTTAGCGTCTAAAAATGTGATATAAAATCGCATGAGAAAAAAACGATC
>NZ_CAADGZ010000062.1:0-20675 GCF_900696675.1 uncultured Candidatus Kuenenia sp.
ACTGGGATGCACAATCAGATCAAACAGTGGTGCCAGGGCGGATTCCTCGGTGCGCTGGTCGGTCAACTGCTGGACTATGGGTATGAGGTCTGGCTGACTGCCGATCACGGCAATATCGAATGCGACGGTAAGGGCCGTCCCTCCGAAGGTGTGATTGCCGAAACCCGCGGTGAGCGGGTTCGTGTTTACCCGACACTGGAGCTCCGCTCACAGGTTGCCGAGTCGTTTGCCTTTGCCCGCGAGTGGCAACCGGTCGGCCTGCCATCGGACTATTTTCCGCTCATTGCCGGTGGTCGTGATGCATTCGTGAACCCAGGAGATTCAATCGTCGGTCATGGTGGCGTCGCCATTGAGGAAGTCATCGTACCCTTTGTGAAATTTGAAAGGAGAAAACGGTGATGGGCAAAAGACATGAAAAACTTGGCATTAAACAAACATTGCAGAAGCACTGGATGGACTTCACTGTTCAGATGATGCTGGCTGGGATGTCTAAAGAAGAAATCCGAGCAGAGCTTGATAATTTTCTGGCTACACAAAAACAAAGTGGTGGGACAGGCGAAAGGGGTGAGAAAACTTATGGAATTGCCGTTAGCCTTTTGGCTTCATGGTTCTCGCCTGACCATGAATTAATCGCTTTTCGTGATGATGCGCTTTCATTGGCGAAGAAACTACCTGCAAACGAATGGTTCCCACTTCATTGGGCGATAATAGCTGCCTCATATCCATTTTGGTTTAACGTTGCCAAACAAACTGGGCGGTTGTTGAATCTGCAAGATCAAGTTGCCCAGCTTCAAGTATTCAATCGGTTAAAGGAGCAGTATGGTGACCGCGAGACAGTCGCCCGAAATGCGAGATATACAGTTCGTTCCTTTGTAGCCTGGGGAGCGCTGAAGGATGCCGAAGCCAGGGGATGCTACAAGAAATCAGCCTCGGTGAGCGTGGTTGATACCGATCTGGCCATCCTGATGTTAGAGTCCGTACTCCATGCCACTCCAGACGCGAAAGGAGCGCTGGGCTTATTGCTGAACAACCCAGCATTCTTCCCCTTCCAGCTTCCGGCCATGACAGGTGATTTCATTTCGCAACGCAGTAACCGTATAGATGTGGTCCGGTATGGGCTGGACGATGAGCTGTTGAAACTGAATGGTCAATAACTTAGTACCTTATCAGTAATTTCTTTGCATTTTTTGGCAAAATATTTAATGGTGAAATCCTAAATGCGAAATACAAAGCTCGAAGTACGAAATCCGAAACAAATTCGAATGACAAAGCATAAAATTCAAAACAAATCCAAAACATACAACAATATGAAGCACGAAAGGTGAGATACGAATGATACATTTGTTTAGAATTTCAAATCATTTTGTCATTAGAATTTGTTTCGTACTTCGAGCTTCGTATTTTTATTTCTTGCTTGTTTGGTTCTGGCTATGCCAGCTTAGGGATGGGACCAGATTCTCCCGTGTTTTATTGAATGAACCTGCTCACAACCAGACAAGAATTATTCCCTTCAAAATCCATGTTGTTAATCATTGCGTGGTTGGTTTGTTTGCGAAGTGGTTTACCGAGGACGAGGTTGAGGTTATTTTCCGGCTCTTTTCCCTGGTGATTGATGATGTGGGGTATAATGCCGTTATTAATAGACATTGCAGTTGAAACTAGTTGTGCGGCGCCTGCCGTACCGTAAGACTCTCCCACGTTTGATTTTATTGCAGATATAGGGATATGTTTTACATCTTCACCATACAGGAATTGTATGGCGTTTGCCTCTATGGGGTCCTGTATTTTGCATCCATTAGCATTTACGCTCATGCAATCTAATTCTTCTTTCTTTATCCCCGCATGCTGTAATGCCTCCTGCATGGCTTTTTCAACACTGCTTACCCTCTCAAGGAGAGAATAATTTTTCGCCCCCACATAGGTATTCCCAAATCCTTTTATTTCACCATAAATGGCGGCGCCCCTTTCCAATGCGTGTTGAAGCTCTTCAAGGATGATTACATAGCTACCCTCTGCCATAATGAACCCGTTTCGTTTTGTATCAAAGGGAGCGCTAATTTCCTGCCCCCCATTGATACCGGAAAGATATTTTCTGAGGTAAAATATCAAATACAAATCAATGGAGATCTGCTCAACACCACCGGTTATCATAACTTTTGCCCTATCATTCCGTATCATTCGGTATGCATCTTCTATGGCATCGATGCTTGAAGTAAATCCTGCAGAAATGGTACGAACAGGCCCTTTTGCTTTAAAGAGAACGGACACATAATTGACAGAAGAGTTTAATGCCACATCGTAACTGCACATAGGGGACAATTCTGACGGGTTGTTCCGTATTATTTCATAAAAATAATCTGTTGTTTCAGAAAAATTTCCCAGAGATGACCCGATAATAATGCCAATTTTATCTTCCAGAGAACCATCCTGGGGTAATTTTGAATCATCAAGGGCCATTTTAGCGGCTGAACCAAGAAAGTATGTGCCTTTCTTCAAATAACGCAGCCCCTTTTTCCCCAAATGGATTTCCGGCAGGAGATCGCGTACTTCCCCGCCTAATTTGGACTTATAACAGGATAAATCAAGTGAAGTCATCGGGGCAATGCCTGATTTCCCTTCTACAAGTCCATTCCAGAATTCTTCTTTCGTATTTCCAAGGGGCGATACCGCCCCCAATCCTGTTATCACTACCCTTTTTTTCATGCCCTTATTATTGGTTAATTACTCTAATCTTCTAAAAATAGTAGTTGCATTATTGCCCCCGAAGGCAAATGAATTATTAACAATACAGGATACATTTGCCTCGCGGGCGTTGTTTGGCGTTACATCCAGATTGCATTCGGGGTCAGGGGTCTCGTAATTGATTGTTGGAGGAATTATGCCATGCCTCAATACTAAACAACATATTACAGACTCCACGGCGCTTGCGGCGCCCATGAGGTGTCCTATCATGGACTTCGTGGAACTACACGGAATTTTGTAAGCATGCTCACCGAAAACCCTTTTTATCGCAATAGTCTCCGTTCTATCATTATGTGGCGTACCTGTTCCGTGAGCGTTAATATATCCGATATCCGCCGGATTCATTTTAGCCATTTTAAGCGCATCACTCATGGATTTTACCGCCCCATCCCCTTCCGGATGCGGGGCAGTCATATGAAACCCGTCGCAACTCAGCCCATATCCCGCCATTTCGGCA
The DNA here is from genome assembly GCF_900696675.1 of uncultured Candidatus Kuenenia sp. Lineage (NCBI taxonomy): Bacteria > Pseudomonadati > Planctomycetota > Candidatus Brocadiia > Candidatus Brocadiales > Candidatus Brocadiaceae > Candidatus Kuenenia > uncultured Candidatus Kuenenia sp. The sequence continues at coordinate 3,200 of NZ_CAADGZ010000062.1, forward strand.
ATAATTGCAGCGCCGCGATTTTTTGCGTATTCATAACGTTCCATAATCAATATACCAGCGCCCTCTCCAATCATAAGCCCCTTACGATTCTTGTCAAAAGGCTGGCATTTATCAGGCGTCAATGCCTTAAGATTATGAAAGTGGGTAAATTCCGTTTGAGGAATCATATCGGCTCCACCCACCATTACCACATCAAGCTTATTGTCAATCAGACGGTCATACGCCCAGGCAATGGCATGATTCCCGGAAGAGCAGGCATTAAGGGATATCATTGACTGCCCTTCAAAGTTGAAATAATTTGCCAGCATCTTCGTGATAGAATTGGGGGGGTATACCGCAGCTACTTTGTGGTCGAATCCATTATTTTTTAAAGAAGTGTTTTTTCTTAAAAGTCGCTCAAAAGGGGTCAGCTCTGCAGCAAGCGTTCCTATGGCAATACCAAACCGTTCTCTACCCGATTTCTTATCTCCATGTAATCCGCTTTCCAGCAATGCCTCTCTTGCCGCATAATAAACATACTTGTGAAGGGTATTTTCGCTGATCTGGTTTTCCAGTTCGACATCGAGGAAGAAATCCTTTACCTCGCACGACCTGTGTACCTTGTACAAGGAGGTGTCAAATGATTTCATTTCACAAGCCCCATCACGCCCTTGTGCAAAAGATTCCCAGCTTTTTTTTAAACCGGTTCCAACCGGAGTGACCAATCCTAATCCAGTAATAACGACCTTTGTCATTTTCAGTTCTCAAAAATAAGAGAGGTCAACTATCCACGAGTATATGTAAATAAGTTGACCTGAACGATGCCTGTTTTAAATCTGCAAAAAAAGGAACTACATTTTAAGGAGCTGCTTCAATTGAAGCTAATTTTTTCCCTTTGCCTTGCTTATCTGTATCAACGTAGCATTTTAAGGCTGCCTCATAATCGCCAGAGGTCTGTAAATCTTTTAGATTTTGAATCAAATGCTGATACACATTTTGCCAGTCAAGATTCACGCGAAATGCAAACATAGCGGCATTCATATTATTATTCAACTCATCCTTAGCGCGGTGGAATCTCTTCCGCAACACCTCTGTGGCAAAAATCCTGTCGTAAAGGTATTGGAACCCCTCGATCATTTCATCGAGGGTCAGTTTTTTCAATACATACGTCAAATGATGCGACGTGTAATATTTCCAATCTTCAGGAAAATGTGTACGAAAAAGCCTGTTTTCTCTGTTCAGGCGGTGATAAAGCGGCGTATTGATAAACGGACAGAGTATGCCGCAAGTCATAATATCGATATGCGAATCAAGGATAAAATCGGCTACCCGTTCAAACGTACCAGAGGTATCGGCGTCGTTTCCGAACACCATAGTTCCCCACACGGCAAGACCATGTTTTCTTATATTTGCGATTGCCTCATAATAATTTTCAACGGATATTTTCAAATTCACATTTTTGTTCATGGACTTGAGAGATTCTTCCTCAATGGATTCTATGCCAATCAACACGCCAACGCATCCACTCTTCGCCATGTATTCAAGCGTTTCGTCATCCTTATATATATTAAGTGATGTAAAGCCGAACCAGTTTTGATAGATACCTCTTTCTACCATACTTTTAAAAAGAGTGCGAACCCGTTCATTCGATTTCTTACTATGTCCGTAAAAATTTTCATCCGTCAGAATCAAACCTCGGTATTGTCCCTTTATAGATTCAAATTCATTCAATATATCGTCTATAGGCCGTTCCCTGTATTTTTGACCCTGAAATTGTGGGACGGAGCAAAATTCACAGGCAAACGGACACCCTGCGGTGGTAATAATCCCTGAATACCGGTATTTATATTTATCCTTCAAAAACTTTCTATCCGGTCTTAAATTGCAATAGATCTCCATAGGGGTAAGGCCGCCGTCATACCTTTTCCGGAGACGTCCCTTTTCAAAATCATCTATAATGGTTGACCAAAGGGTGATTCCCTCTCTGATCACCACACTGTCAACATATTTTGCAGCCTCATCAGGATTGCTTGTGGCATGAATGCCACCCATAATTACAGGTATTCCTCTTTTTCTGCAGGCTGTTGCTATTTTATACGCACGGTCTGCCTGATAGCTTACGGAGGTAATCCCAACCAGATCGGCGCCTCCAAAGGTAATGTCGCCTGTATTTTCATCAATGGCATATTCCTGCGTTTCATCAATGATATCGACTTGCCAGTTGCCGGGTGTCAGCACTTTCAAATAACCAAGATTTACCGGCATTTGGTTTAATACGGACACATTCTCCTCACCAACGTTACCCATTGGGTGCGGATTGATAAGTACAAGCTTTTTCATGCAATTACCCTTTTTATAGTCGTTTATAATTTTTATACTGATGCAGATACTGCTCCTGGCACTAACAACACCTGTGCAATAGCATATTCGTTACAATGTGATAATGAGACCTCGGCAGTATTAATATTCTTCTCTTCAACTAATTCTTTTACATTTCCATAAAAATTCAGATATGGCTTCCCTTTTTCATCATTTAACAACTCGACGTCAGTCCATTTTATTTTACCAGTCCATCCGGTTCCTAAAGCTTTGAACATAGCTTCTTTCGTAGCAAAACGTGCCGCTAAATGTTGATGTCTGTTCTTTTTCGGTAAACAATACTCAAGTTCTTTCACCGTATAAATTTTATTTAAAAATCTTTCGTTGGAAATACATAGCTTCTTTATACGATTTATTTCAACTATGTCAATGCCTATAAACATATAAATCCTAACCAACCAAAACTATCGTAACTCCTTATAAAATAAGTATCTAATATAATTTTTCGCATTGTACAGGCTAATAAATGTAAAGTCAACGACAATTTATTGTATGCATAATATCATCTTTGCTGTTCAGGCAATAAGCCCTTGTATATCGATAGCTGCATGTTTACAATCTTACCTTTTTGAGCAAGCAGTCCTTAATTTGTTAAAATCTTTACGATTTTACAAAACACCTTACTTATTGCTTGACTCACTGTTAATTGATTAATAAACTGAGATGGAATTTTCATTTTTCAACCATAATAACAGGATTGCCACAGGCATCTTTGTGGAATTTTAATTTTACGATAAAACAACTTTTACGTAATTATACCGGGAGTTATGCAAAACGAATGGAACAAACAATGCAACTGGATATTATCTCAGTTAATCAAAAACTTAGAAATTTTTCCGCCGTGGAAAGAATACAATGGGCAGTTGACAATTTCGGAATGGATGCAATTTTATTGAGCAGTATGCAAAAGACGGCTTCTGTGTTAATGCACTATTTTTATTCCCTGGGCCTGGAAAATTACATCTTATTTATCGATACGGGATACCATTTTGCAGAAACATTACAACTCAGGGATGAATTCATTACACGATACAAATTAAACATGGTCACATTGTACCCTGATCTTACTATAGAGCAACAAGAAAAGCTGTACGGCAAGAAGTTGTATCAATATATTGACGGACAGAAAGAATGTTGTCGTTTAAGAAAAGAGGCGCCCTATCTTAGTTACATGAAAAACAATGGTTTGATGTTGTCTATGGTTGGTCTGAGACAAACGGAAGGCGGAAAACGCTCGAAATTAGAGCCTTTATTGCGGGACCCGAGAATAGAGGGTTATGCACTCCACCCGCTTTTTGACTGGTCGGATGAACAAATAGAATCCTACTTGCTTGAAAATGACATACCGATTCATCCTTTACATAATAAGAATTATCCCAGCATTGGTTGCGAGTGCTGCACGACGCCCGTAAGACCTGGAGAAAACCCAAGGGCAGGTCGCTGGAGGCACTTAAATGAATCATCTGACAATGTACCAAAATATTGCAATATTAACTTTTCCGATGGTTCAGGCATTTGACTTTATCCATTGTGATATGATAGAATCCGGTCATGTATAGAACATTGACGATATTTTTATGTTTATCAGTAGTTTTATTAAAGACAGCGCACGTTATTGCTGCTGAGGTTGAAGTTGCTCCAAGGATTACCGATAGGGAAATCATTGAAAGACTTACTCAACTGGAATACGGACAAAAAAATTTAGAAAAACAATTAGAAGGCCTGCGTTCTGAAATGAACACAAGATTTGAATCTGTTGACACAAAATTTGATGCTGTCGATAAGAGATTTGATGCTGTCGATAAGAGATTTGAATCTGTCGACAAAAGATTTGATGCTGTCGACAAGAGATTTGATGACCTACGTTCTGAGATGAACGCCAAATTCGCATCTGTAGACAAAAGGTTTGACATACTCCAGTGGATGTTTGGCCTCTTTATTACCATAAGCATTGTAATTCTTGGATTTGTTCTAAGAATGTTATGGTTGATGCAAAAGAAGCAAACGATAATGGAATCAACACTTGAAAAACAAAAGGAAGAACTTGCCTTTATAAGAACTTTGATTGAAAAACTTTTCCCGCCTAAAGGAGTATTATAGGATCCACGATTAATACCAGAATTATGCGCATAACTTTTGCTCCGGCAGAATACCCTGGGGGCGGGATTCTGGTTTGCAAGCGGTAGCGCACCTATCAGAACTACTATATTTATCATACGTATCGTTTTTTATTTAATATTCTATCCAATACTCCCAATTCCAGATTCTGTCATCTTTAATAAGTTCCGTACTTTGCGAGTACACATCTGATACCATACTGTTGTACAATTCAAGCTGTTCTTTGTAACGAGAATCCTCACATAGATTAAACTTTTCTTCCCTGTCGTTCTCAATATCATATAAATATTCTTTTTTTGAATCAAAGTGAGTAAAATATTTATGATTTTTAAACCGGATTCCCGCTGATGCCCCACCATTCGCCGTCGCAAAAAATGCCCTCGCATCCCGATTCTTAAAACGCCTCAGAAGAGAATGTCCAATAAATGGATTTGGGATTTCTATGCCTAATCGGTCAAGGATTGTTGGCCCTATGTCTGCCAATTGTCTGACTTCACTGATTTTTTGTCCGGTATCAATATTCCAGTTTTTCCCAATAAGAGCGATAGGTATCCATACGAGGTCTTCCCATAATATGTTTTGTTCTCTTTCCGGGTGGGGATAGAACCAATTAATGCCGTGGTCGCTCGTCACAATAATGATGGTATTTTCCAGTTTTTCACTTGATAATACCTTTTCCAGGAAATCGCCCAGTGCATCGTCAGAATATATTGCAATATTTGATAATTGATTCTTCACATCGTTATGATCGTTCATTTCAAATTCCTTTTCAGGCAATTTAAAAGGATGATGCATGGAAAGTGTCGCAATTGTCATATAAAAAGGCCTTGGATCTTCACGGTTCTCCATAGCACTGTACGCAAATTCAAATAAATCCCTGTCTTTTAACCCCCAGTTAAACATTTCCATATCTTTTATTGGTGCATTTGTACGGTCGTACCTGGTTTCAAACCATCCGGCAAACCGGCTTAATTTGTTTGAAAACCCAATATTGCCTCCATGAACATAAATCGTTTCATATCCCCTTCTTCTCAGGATTTCAGGAAAAGACAACAAATTCAAATCAATGTTATATTGGAATATCCATTCAGTTGAAAGACGGGGAAGTATGGAACAATATACCGAAATGAGAGACCACCTTGTCTGAACGCCATTGCAATAAGCATTCGTGAAGAGTACTCCATTCTCTGTGCAAATGTCGCAAAACCTCGGGGTGGACGGCGCGGAATAACCAATGCAATCTACATTTACTGCCCGCACACCTTCCCAATGAACAAATATAATGTTTGGCGGTTCGGCGTCACACCCGGAACAATCTTCATCAATTCCATTTCTAGGAATATCATATGCTCCGGGATGAATATTAGGGTCATAATCGTTGCAATCATCTTTCAAGACATAACCGTCGCCGTCTTTGTCTTCATTGCATACTGCCTCCGGCAATTTCCCAAGTTTACATAAATGGTGCAAGGTTGCCTTTAATAGAGGATAATCGGGGTCTGGATATACCCATGGCTGATTCTTTATCCGGTCATCGTTAAGCGGAAGTGTATCCAATATTTTCTCAATATCCTTGGAATGTCTGCTCTTTATTTCATCTCCAAAAACCAGGTGTTTTACAAAGGCGATGTTATAGTTTTCCGTCAAATTGGTAATGAGCGCCGTTTTTAACGGAACATATTGAACAACTATTCCAGCAAGCAGAATAAAAAGTGAGATTGAGAATGAGTAACGGGATAAAAACACCTTTTCAAATTTTTTTATTGAAATAACCAAACTAAAAAAAAGAAATATTCCAGGGAAAATAAGAAGTTCAAAAGCCATGCATAAAGGATTAGAAAATTCAAAAAATGAGCTTGAAATATGGCCTGTGTAATTGAGGAAACTAAAATGGGTACTATTGAAATGAAAGCCAAAATATCTGAAGAACTCTACGTTGACCATCATGATTGCAAGGAGTACGGAGAAAAATACTTTTAATGAAATCCCGAAAATTTTTATTATCTTGTCCGGCATTATATCTGCCACTTTGAGCAGATATAAAAACTGTACGGGGATAAGAACAGAACAGGCAAAAGCCCCGTCTCGCATAAAGCCGAGAATAAACGGATAGACTCCGCCGGTAAGTATCGTAGTATCTGCCGGCAGCCCTCCCCGGTAAAAATACCAAAGCCTGGGCACGCTCATAAACACCCACATGAGTATTATTGGCGTAACAAATGCTTTGTTGAAATAATGTCTTTTCATAGATACAGCAACTAAATTAAATAAGGACTACTATAAACGGTGTGTCTATAAAGTGGGCGAAAACGTAAACGTATTGATAGTTATTTCTCCCTCTTATGTACGTTTCCATGCTTATATCTTTCTGTTTACTGCTATAGAGCACATAACCATTGGGAAAAAGCAACCATCCATACAATAAACCAACTTACCAGACTCAGGAAAACAGCGGCGCTCCCGCAGTCTTTCGCATGTTTTACTTTAATATTAAATCCGGGAGAAACAATATCGGCTATTAATTCCAAAGAAGTGTTCAAAAGTTCGACGATAAGCACGGTAATATTACAAACGATTAACAGAAGTTTTAAGCAGAGCGAAACCTTTATGTATAGCGCAAGAGGCAGCAATATACTTGTAGCAATTATCTCCTGTCTAAAAGCACGTTCCATGACGAAGGTATCTTTTAACCCAAAAAGAGAATACATCAGGGCATTCCATAAACGCTTCATATTTTTACTTATTTATTTAAAAAAAATTAAACAGATGATTGCATCCCCACCCAATGTTTCATCATTTCAGAAGGAATACAAAAGACAGACACAAATGAAAATTACGGTCAATTACGTGCGATGCGAATTATTGAGTGTGATATATTCCTGAAATGCCTACTTTTATTAAAGATAGATGAATTTTCATATTTTTATTTTCTGTTAAAAAAAGGGCTAAAAACTTCAAATAACAAAATGCGCATATTTTTATTGTATGTAATGCCTCAGTAAAACCAAATGAAAAATATGTTGATTTTGGTAGTTAGTATCTATATACATATACATTGTACATGTATATGTACAGAGTTTTTCTTTTTACAAAAAGCTGCTTTTGTACAACAGTCATCATGCCGCTATAGCGGCATGATGACTGTTGTTGATGTTGATGTAAAGACGCATTGCATGTGCCTCTCTGTTGTGTCAACATTTTCATTACGTGCAGTAGTTTCCAGACGCATGCAATGCGTCTCTACAAAAAAATTGATATTCCTTGCGTTAAATGAGTAAATAAAAAATTTTCAGAGGCGGGAAAGAGGAAAATATGAACAAAAAAAACACATCTGCATCAGGCAGGCAGCCCAAGAAATCTACATCAGGCAAAAAGTCTTCAACGAAAAAAAATGGGATATCAAGTGATACGTCGCCGGAATCGAAACTATTAAAATCTCCATTATTTGATAAAACTTCCGCCGTTACTATTTCAAATGCTACCGATTCCCTCCTGGCACTGATCGAAAAGAACCCATTAAAACGCATTGATACAAATGCGAAAGAAAACGTTGTTAAATCTTATGAAAAATTAATCAGAAAATTAGTTAAGGAAATAAACAGCACCAGGTCATAATTCCTATTAAACAAAATTTATACGGTACATTTTAATATCAAATCATCGGGAAAGGTGTTAGAGAACCAGTGCCTGCAATGAATTTCAATTTATTGCATTGTCAGAGAAGGATCTTGCCCTTTATCAAAATCCATCACATAATTTTCTATAAAAGACGCTATTTTACCTGCCGCTTCATCTATTGACATCTTTCCGGTGTTTACAACAAAATCAGCCGTCTTATCATATAATGGTTTTCTTTTTCCCAAAAGATACCGGATTTCCTGATATTCCCCATAATTTGTCAGGCCAGGCCTTTTAGTAGTTGAGGTAATGTCTCCTTTTATTCGTTTATACAGAGTATCAGCATCCGCTTCCAGAAGAATGGCAACACCGCACTTTTTCATCCTCTTTACATTTTCCTCTTTAATAACCACTCCCCCGCCGGTAGCAATAACCGTGTTATTTTGCAAACACAACTCAGCAATTACGTCCGATTCTATTTCCCGGAATTTCCCTTCGTCGCATTCTTCAAATATGTCTTTTATGGTTTTTCCTTCTTTTTGCTCCAAATACTCATCCGCATCAATATATTTCCTATTTAATCGTTGAGCGAGTATTTTGCCTACAGAAGTTTTTCCGGTGCCTCGAAAACCAATTAAAAAAATGTTCAATCCTGATCCTCATTAATACGTTTATTATCAATGAACATTAAACGAACGTCCATATCCCTTACTTCAGTATGAGAAAACCCGACATCAAAACGTATTTGCTAGGCATTGTATGCAATATTTTCTATTATATTCAGAGGTGGTTCTGTATCCGTCCACAATCTAAACTGCGCTGCTGCCTGGCGAATAAACATAGGCATCCCCCCCACCGTTTTACAGCCTATTTCCTTTGCATCTTTTATTAATTTCGTTTCGGGAGGATTATAAATAGTGTCAAAAACAATCATATTCGGCTTCAAAAGTTTTCTATCAACGGGCGTCTCATTTATTGAGGGATACATACCCACCGGTGTTGCATTAACGAATATGTCCGTTTCCAAATTTTGCAAACCATTCTTATTGGTAAAGGAACAACCAACTTCGCCGGCAAGTGATTGCATACGATTGTGATTTCTACTAACGAGTGTAATATCGGCGCCATACATTTTTAACCCAAAGGCAATCGCACGTGCAACACCCCCTGCTCCAATAATAGTAACATGCTTGTTTTTAAAGCAAGCATCCGCTGCAGTATGGCCAGATACATTCGCAACCTCTGCGAGCACGGTAACGGCAGCTTCCAAATCAGTATTAAAACCTATCAAACGGTTATTTTTGTTTACCACAGTATTTACCGCACCAATTTTTTTGGCAATCGGACCCGCGTCATCAAGATAATTTATTATCGATTCTTTATGAGGAATAGTAACGCTGTACCCTGAAATATTTAATTTTTTAAATTCAGAAATAAATCTGCCAATTTCATCCACTTTAAAAGGAACATAAACACAATTCATGCCTATTTCTTTAAAAAGTGCATTATGAATCACTGGACTAATACTGTGAGAAACAGGATTGCCAATTAAACCATACACTGCGGTATGCTTGTTTTGGTTTTTAATATTATACCTATTTAAAAGTTCTTCGATATTGATTTGGCCGGGGGCGGATTCTTTTCCTTTCTGAAGTGATGCAAAAGTCAAATAACTGCCAAATATTTTATATAATATACGACTGATTATTCCGTATTCGCCCATACAAAATGAAATTATGGGTATTTTTGACTGCTGAAGAAGCTGGTATATTTTAATATTATCGGTTATCGAATTCGCATGAGTAACAATCTTTACAATATCAGCACCACTCTGAAATAATGTATTGTATATTTCCGAAAGATTTTCAGGAGTTTCCCTGAAATTATGATAAGAGACAATTATTTTAGTTTTGCTGGCGGCAAACAGGGCATTTCCGTTTTTTTTAACGTTCCGGATGCTGTCATGTTCTATATCTACATAATCGGCTTGCAGTTGTATTGCCTGTTTCAGCAATTGTAGTCTTTCTTCTTCAGTTCCTCTGAACTTTCCCCCTTCCCGAACCGGACGGTTTGTGACGATAACAGGCTTCGTACATTTTCCCAGTATCTGCCGTAAATTCAAATCATGAATGTAATCAATACGCAACTCGACAGCATCGGCAATTTTTGATGCACATTCCATGTCGTGAATGGCATCGTTATTATTATTTGCAACTATTGGTACACAGATCATGGGTTTATTTTGCAGCCACTTTATTTAATGCATTTAAATAGGCTTTTGCACTCGCCTCAATGATGTCAGTACTTACCGCACGGCCTTTCACATTCTTCCCGTGTATATCAACATTTACGTAAACCTCGCCCATGGCGTCCTTCCCACTGGTAATAGCCTGAATATGATAATCAAGTAACTTACCTGAAATTCCGGTAGCAAGATCGATAGCCTTAAAAAGTGCGTCTATGGGGCCGTCGCCTATTGTCGCATTATCAGCAACACTTCCATCACTCAATCTGATCCGAACGCCTGCAGTTGGCACAACATTTGGCCCGCAGCTAATGCTTAAACTTTCTAACTGGAAAATGTGAGGAATTTCCATCTTTTCCGTATCGATAATAGCTTCTATTTCTTCATCAAATATCTCCTTCTTCTTGTCAGCAAGCCGTTTGAATTCTTCAAAAGCCTTTTCAAATTCAATCTCCGTCAAATCATACCCTAATTCCTTAATTCTTTCTTTAAAAGCGTGCCTGCCTGATAATTTCCCTAACACGATTTTTGTTTTCTGAAGTCCAATGTCTTCTGGATGCATAATTTCGTATGTGGTTCTCTCCTTGAGCACACCATCCTGATGGACGCCGGATTGATGTGCAAACGCATTTTCGCCTACAATTGCCTTATTCCTCTGAACACGCATCCCCGTTAACACACTCACAAGCCGGCTTGAATTTGTTAATTCCCTTGTTTTGATGCGAGTTGAACAGCGATAGTAATCCTGACGTGTTTTTATCGCCATAACTACCTCTTCCAAAGCGGCATTCCCCGCCCGTTCCCCCAATCCATTCATGGTGCATTCCACTTGTTTTGCGCCTGCTTTTACCGCCGCCAATGAGTTAGCCACTGCCAAACCAAGATCATTATGACAATGTACGCTTAAAACAGCTTTGCTGATATTCTTTACCTTTTCTTTTAATCCGGTAATTATTGACGCATAATGTTCGGGCACTGCATAACCAACAGTATCGGGAATATTAACGGTTGTGGCGCCTGCTGCAATAACAGACTCAACGACCTGGGCAAGAAAATCCATCTCCGTGCGGGAAGCATCCTCCGAAGAAAACTCTATATCCTCAACAAATTTTCGGGCATAAGCAACAGCCTTCACTGCCAAATTAATTATTTCATCTTTTGCTTTAAGCAATTTGTATTTTCTGTGAATCTCGGAAGTGGCGAGAAAAATATGAATCCGAGGCTTTTCCGCTTTTTCCAATGCCTTTGCCGCACTGTCTATATCCTTTTCCATTGCGCGGGCAAGTGCAGCAATGGAAACACCGCGAATTTCCTTTGCTATATTGCTCACGGACTGAAAATCGCCCGGAGACGCAATCGGAAAGCCCGCTTCAATTACATCAACATTTAACAATGCCAACTGTCGTGCTATCTGTAGCTTTTCCCCAATATCAAGGCTGGCGCCTGGCGACTGTTCCCCATCACGCAAAGTTGTATCAAAAATAATGATATTATCCATAACATCCTTTTGCCAATATAATTAAATGAGACCTTCAAAGTTTTTGTAACACTTTAGTTTTTTGTTTTTTACACTATACATAGGATAAAAGACAAACTTTAATTATTAAAAATTATCAATCAATTTATGTGTCCCTATAAAATAAAGCTTGAAAACATTACCCTCTAGTTTAAAGACACAGCGATAGCCCTTATCAACATAAAATTCCCAGAAGTCCGTACCTTCAAGTTTGTGCATCTGTAATGAATTGTGCTTTGGATTGCCTTTCAGACAGGTTAATTGTTTCTTAAACTTCTTCTTTATCTCTTTAGGCAGACTATCGTACTGTGGGAAGAATTCGGGTTCTACGGCAATAAGATACCCGCTCACGCCTTTAATTCCTTTATAAATTCATCTACCTTATACGTCTTGAAATTGCCCGTCTTAAAATTCTCATCAGCATTTTTAACCTTCTCCTGTACTTCGGGTGTCCAGAAGTACGACTGTGAACGTGGGACGCTTACTACAGGCTCCAATACAATCCTGCCCCTGTCTATCTTATAAACCAGTCTGTCGCCCTCTTTGATATGCAAAAAATCCCTTATCTCCTTTGGTATTGCAATTTGCCCTTTAGATGATATTGTCAACACCTTCATATTCCCGTATCTCCAATTGTAAATTATATGATAAATGGTAAGAATATCTTACTATACTACCGTTTCCAATTCCACCATTACTTTTTATTTTATCCGGAAAGTCACAGGAAACAAAAACAGATACAAGCAAAAAGTAAATGAATTTCCTTGAATGCCTTGTAAATACTGGTAAGATTTAGAGCAAGGAACTGATAAAGGAGGGGTTGAAGATCTTCAACCCCTGCCGGATCGCCACTGCGTTGAAATATTTCATCCAAAAAAATCGCCGAAGGCTTAATTTTATTTTTTACTTAAAAACCAATGATCATTAAGAAATATTTCTGGGTAGCTTACATTCTTCTTTTCTTCCCGATAGCATGCAGCTCTCCATACGATACTAAAGATAAAAAAAACATAAAAGGCGGATATATCGGTTCAATAACCGACAAATTGACCGGCGCATTGTCAGCAAAGGAACATAAAACTTTAGGTATTACCTATTTCAAAAAAGGCATGACCGAGGAAGCCATTGACGAATTTAATTTTGCATTGCAGGGTATCCGGCAAGATGGAGAATTGCACCATTATTTAGGCAAGGCTTACTTAGAAATTAATCAATTTAGTAAAGCAATGAATGAACTAAATAATGCCATCTCTTACTACGACAAATCTAACTTTAAAGGAAAAGCAGAGGCATACAACGACCTGGGTCTTTTATACAAAAAGAAAAATGAATATACAGAGGCATTTTCCGCTTTAAAAGAGTGCCTGAAATTAAATCCTTCTATGGCGGAAGCATACTACACTATGGCACTTTTATACCTTGAAACAAACAAAATCAATGAGAGCTTTGACTATTTAAATAAAGCAATCAAGCTCGATTCAAACAATCCTGATTTTCATTTTAGCATGGGACTTGCATTTTACAAAAAAAACATGCCGGAAAAAGCGCTTACAGAGTTCCAAAAAACACTTGATTTGAATCCCAGGGATGCTGAAGCACACAATTACTTAGGTATTATTTACTATGAGATGAACGAAATTGAAAAGGCCATTTCTGCACACCAAACTGCTGTCAAATTAAAAAATAATTACACAGACGCCTATAACAATCTGGGTATTGCACTCTTTGCACATAATAATTTAAACGAGGCAAAAGATGCTTTTGAAACCGCTCTGAAACTAAGAGCGGATTTTGCCGAAGCACACTATAACCTTGGATTAATTTTAAGTAAAGAAGGCAACTCAAAAGAAGCCATAGCATCGCTTGAAAAGGCAATAGCAATAAGCAATGCCATTGCCCCCGCACATTTTAAACTTGGAGAAATCTATACAAAAATTAACATGCCTGACAAAGCTTTATCCGCATATGAAAGCGCCTTTTCCGATGACCCCTCGTATGAAGAAGCGTATTATAATTATGGTGAACTGGCCGCTGAAATTGGTGATGTAGACAAATCTATCCGTGCATGGAAAAAGACTATAGAAATAAATCCAACAAACACAGACGCATACTTTAATCTGGGCGTTGCGCTTTATAATCAAGGAAAAATTGATAATGCTATTTCCATGTGGTCAAAGGTGCTTGAAACAAATCCTGATGATTATACTACATTGAATAATCTTGCGGACGCTTACGAAGCCAAAGGCAGCATCGACAATGCGATAAAAACATGGGAACAAATTGTAGAAGGCCACCCGGTTAATTCATTGGTATATTACAAATTAGGAAATGCATATACAAAAAAGAATAAGTATAATTCTGCCCTTGCCTGTTGGGAACAAGCAGTCATTATTGACCCGGATTTCGTGAATGCCTATTTCAATTTAGGGAAAATCTATAAAAAACTCGGGCGGCTCGATGAGGCAATTGCGGCATTTTCAAAAACAATTGATATTGACCCTGATGATATTGACGCACACCACAATTTATGGCTACTTTACAAAGAAAAAGACATGGATCTGGAAGCTCAAACTGAAGAGAGAATATACAACAGTCTGAAATCATTTAAAGCGGAAGAAGAATGAAGCATTCAATAGTTTCTTTGGTCACAAATAGTCATGAAATCACCCCTTAGACGGCGTTCATTCAGCGTAGAACTAGAATCCCCCCCTCGCAGCCTGATCCGGACAAAGATTTCACGCTACTTCATTCCTCGAAATGGCAATTACAGGTAAAACGCTTTTAACCTCTTTTTTTTTGTCTTGACTTATCTATTAGGGTTTATATAATAAGCCGGATTTTTATTAAGGTGTTTCGCCGATAGTCCGATAATTCAAATTAGCCTTCGAATTAAACATAATTATTCTACCATTTTTACCTTCAATCTTTTTAACATAAAGCAAAGGAGAACAGTTCTATGAAAAAACGTAAATTTTTGTTTATTTTACCTATGGTTGGTGTATTGATTATATCGCTTGTGTTATCCCTCAAGGCAGGCACGGATGGAAAAAAAGGACTCACAAATAGCGTTGAGAATGCTTGCAGTAAAAAGGGGTCTATTTATGGCACGGTAGTATATTTTCAATCATGTTATATGTCATACATGCAGGCTGCCCAGGTACAACTGAAAGGGAAAAATACAGGGGTGAAGGATGAGGTTAATACAGACAGCAACGGTAAATTTAAATTTGATAATTTGAAAGAAGATACGTATAAATTGACGGCGGGAAAGAAAAATTTTAAAAATTCAAAAGCTACCGTAAAATTGAAAAGCGGAAGGGCGAAATTTGCCGAAATAGAGATCGAATCTTCAGGAAAGAAATAGTAAACAACCCCTGCAACTTCATTTTCCTGTTAAATAAAACGCATAAGTCTGATTTAAAATTAATAAATTGGCTTATGCGTTTTTTTGTAAGTATATATACCGAAAGTAATCATGCCGAAGAATGGAAATATGAAGAAGGCAGGTGCTTAAAATAAGGATTTATTTGAAATCTTTACGGGAAAATGGGTATAACAGGGAAAATTTAATAATAAATCATATCCGTATAAACAACAAAATATTCGGGAAAAGAGAGAAAAGGAGCAGGAAATGAATTGCAAAATTATTTTGTTTCTATTTTTATTGTTTACTATGCCAGTTATTGCAAATGGACAATTTATCGATGTAGGATCTCAGCAGATCCGGTTAAAAGCAGGATTGCCCAGCGTTTTTACCATAAGCAATGTAAGACAAATCTCGGGTAGCGAAGGCGAAGCGGTGCTAAGTGTTACTATCACTTTAAAAAACGGAAGAGTGGAATCCGTTGGCAAAGACGGTGCGTATTGGATTATTACGGTAAGAAACAGCAGTAAATCTGCCTCTACCTATGTAATAAAAGATAGCCAATTTAAGATCGTGGGCGAGGAATCAAAAAAAGTTATCATAAACTCAATTCATTGGAAAGACGGAAACTGATAGAATACCGTTAATATACCTTTAACCCTCCCCATTATAAACGGAGTTTTTTCATGAAAGTATATTTTGTTGGCGCTGGACCAGGTGACAAAGATCTTATAACAGTAAAAGGTTTTAATCTGCTTAAATGCGCAGAATATTGTATTTTCGCAGGGTCACTGGTAAACGAGGAATTGCTCTCCGCCCTGCCATCCGGTGCAAAAAAATACGATTCATCGAAAATGAATCTGGAAAATATGACAAAGGTATTCAAAGAGGCAAAAATAGCAAACAAAGACCTCGTTCGTCTGCATTCCGGCGACCCCGCTATTTACGGCGCTATACAGGAACAAATGCGTGTGCTTGATGAACTAGGGATTTTATATGAAATTATTCCGGGAGTGAGTTCTTTCGTTGCCGCCTCCGCCGCATTGAAACAGGAATTGACGCTTCCAGGAGTTACCCAAACGATTGTAATTACAAGAATGGAAGGCAACACTCCCATGCCGGAAAAAGAACACCTCAGCAAACTCGCGGCCTCTACTCCTACACTGTGTATTTTTCTTAGCATTGAAAAATTATCTGAGATTGTAAAAATTCTCATTCCTCATTATGGAAAGGAATGTCCTATCGCAGTTGTCTACAAGGCATCCTGGCCACAACAAAAAATCGTTCGCTCATGCTTATCGCACATTGATAAATTAGTAAAAGACGAGGCTATAACAAAAACAGCTATGATTATAGTAGGACACGTGCTAAACAAGGAATTTGAGCGATCAATACTCTATAGTGAAAATGCTCGTTAGAAATAAAAACAGTAACCGTTCACATGGCATACATATCCCCTCCATACTTTTGTAATTGAGACGCGGACAGATATGGGTTGGGTATAGCCAAGATAATGGCATTCACCTACCAGACTCTTTTTAATTTTCTGCTTTATCTTCAGCCGAATCATTCTTTGATTAAATCAGGCTTTCAAGCTCCTCATATTCGGCTTTTTCAATCATTTCAGCCTTTTCTTAATTACCAGTCAAATCCATTGGGGTTGGTCAGACAATTCAAATTAAAAAATCCAAAACAACCCAAACTCATTATCTTTTATCGCCTGAAGGCATTCGTCCAGTGTCCCTGATAAACAGTCCTGCCATTTGCCGGTGTGCCGAAAGTAGGCAAGGTTGTAATCGTCTCCTCCTGTCCAGCCAAGTCGTGCAATTTCCATTTCATCCCATACTTCTATGCTTCCAAATATGCCTTAAGCTCTTCTCCTTTTAGTGTGCGATCGTCTATAACCCATCTGCCTGTTGCCATTGTGCAATTCTCCTTTCAATAGGACACGGAATAACATCTGTATTTACCCGAGTCCAAAGCAAGAATTTCTACACAAACAAACCAATTATTCCTTCAGTCGCCTTAATACTGCATCCCATATAACACGAATGCCTAATCTGTCTGCCCATTGGGCGATGTAGTTCATGTCTAGTACGTCACCTGATATTTTGAGAATCCCGGTAATATCCTAGCGCGGCCTTTGGCCGCAACCAAAAAGGTGATTTTTAGTTTATTATAAAGTATAGTAGTATCCTCGTAAATAGTAATCAGACAATTTGGAGGACACTACTTATGAATAAGTTGATGGAATTAT
>NZ_CAADGZ010000063.1:0-20458 GCF_900696675.1 uncultured Candidatus Kuenenia sp.
GTAATTCCTGATTGTTTGATCGTCTAACAAGAGCGCCTCTGCTACTTCTTCATAACTCCATCCTGAATCAAGAAGAAGTATAGCTTTGATTCGGTCGGCATGACGTCTATGAGGCTCTTTCTTATGTGCTTTTTTAAATTCTATTCGGGTTTTTTCACTGAGAAATGGATTCATGCAGAATTTAATACTCTAGAAACAATTCAAATGCAAGAAAAAAACAGGTTCTTCTAAAAATAAATGCTTTTTACTATATTACGAAGATGGATATTTTGAGGTAGAATAAGGGAGTGATGGAAATAGTAAAATCAATTAATGGTGTTCCAATCAGACTAACTGATGAGCGATGGGTTCACATAGTAGAAAACCATGATGATTTGGCAGGCTATTATGATGAAGTTCTAAATACTATTGAATCTCCTGATTATGTTGTTAAGGGTTATGCACAAGCACTGATCGCCCTGAAAGAATCAGGGGAAAACCGATTCCTTGCTGTTGTTTATAAGGAAACCAGTAATGATGATGGTTTTATAATAACTGCATATTTCACAAGTAAGATAAAACTTGAAAGAGAGGTGATTGTATGGCAACAACAAAAATAGAAAATACTTTAAAGGAAGTCTATGGGCTTGTTTCCCATTTCATAAAGATGCCGGAAACAAAAATGTGGGTGGATTACGACAAAGAAGCCGATGTTCTTTACATCAATTTTAAAAGACCCCAGAAGGCAACTGATTCAGAGATGCTTGAAAACGGGGTGTTGCTGAGGTATAAAGAAACTGAATTGGTTGGAATAACCGTATTGGAGGCTTCAAGAGGTAAAAGAAAGGAGAATACCTGCGGTAAGGGGATATGTTAGAGGCACATCAAGAGGGTGGAAAACTCATATTAACGGGGCCGAAGGGGTCGAATCTTTCAAATTGACAAACTACATTCGAAATAGACATGTTTTACGACGTGTCTTTGCTATCACGAAAGACTTGGGTTGCTTGTAAAATCTTGATAAATAAGCCAAACGCCACAATTTAAAAAAATACATCAATTCCATCAGATGTTTATTATCTAACGGGGTTGACCAACTGTGGAAAAACAGTTGCTGTATAGTGTGAATAAAAAGAAAAGAAATGTTATCATAAAACAAGAGGTAAGAAAGTGCGTGTAAGTGATATTCCGGAAATTATAAAACTGAGTACACCAGAAAAAATTCTATTGGTCGAAGACTTATGGGACAGCATCTCTTCGGATGAATCTATGGTCACTGTCCCTAAGAGCCATATGGATGAATTAGACAGACGGCTCAAAAGACATGAATCAGCCGGTGGGAGGCTTTTATCTATTGAGGAACTTCAAGCAAGAATAGAAAAAAGGAAATGATATAAGAACTGCGTTTCCTTCCCGAAATTGAGGAAGATGTTTTTGGTGGTTATTTATGGTATGAAGCGAAGTCATCCGGACTTGGCGAAGATTTCCTGAGGGTATTTTATGCGGGTGTTGGTGAGATTCTTCGGAAGCCACTTCTTTACCCGAAGATTTATAGAAAATTTCACCGTCGTTTACTCAGAAGATTTCCGTATGCAATTTACTACCTGATAGAAGACAACCATATAATCGTGTTTTGGCTCTTTCATTGTGCGCGTGATCCCCATTCTATCCGATTAACACTTCAAGACAGAGAACCGCACAAACCCTAACCTTGAAGCCGGATGGGATCGAATCTTTACCATTGACAAATATGTAATTGATAAAGATTTGATAATTCACATCCCTCTTCCGGAGAAAAAAAACAATTTTTTCATCGCTTTTTGTTTTTACAATAATATAAATCGAAATTCAGACTTATTGGGGGTATATGGATATCAAAGGTAAAAGGCTGCTTAATGAAAGAAAATTCCTTAATTGTGAAAAATTAAGCGACGGGGGCAGAAAATATTGGTTGGAGATAAAAGGAAGGCATGGGTGGAAAGCAAGGTATGTGAAAGAAGTAGATGACAGGGAAGAAACCAAAAATCTTATCAGGAAATTTATGATAGTAATGGAAAATTGATTGAAATCCATGAAAAATATCCTGTGGATAAGGGTCATAAAAGAATGGGGGATGAAAAACAATGATTATATCAAGAAAGATGCTCGCCGGTATGCTTATAAAGTATCTTAACAGGGAGATGGAGTTAACAAGTCTCGCAAGTTGGGCAGAAGAAATGATGATGAAAGATGCCGATTTTGAAAATGGGTATTTTGAACTTTTAAGAGATACCTTTGCGCGGATAGGGCTCGCAGATGTACGTGAATTTGGCCTAACATGGGACGATTGCTATGATTACCTGCACGGACTCGGATATGATGTAAGAGTCGAAGTATTTGAGACAATTTAAAAAGGACTTATTATTGAAAAATTGCGAAAAATGAATTCTCAGACAATCTGTAAAGGCGTCCCCCAAAACTACAAATAACATGAGAAAAATACCACACCAGATGTTAACTGATGAGAATGAGTAGCAGGGCTACCTTGTGATCTTGGTTGCTTCAGGGGACACCATACTTAATTTGGTAAATTTTCATTCTTATTTTGTGACCTCTTCAGACACCTGAGCGGGTTCAGATTTACAATCCAATGTCATTAAGTTAAGGATTATTTGAAAACAACCCCCTTTATCCCCCTTTTCTAAGGGGGACTTTTCTGGCTGGTAGCTTAACTTAAAAGAGCGCGAAGGGGTCGAATCTTTACCATTGACAAATATGTAATTGATAAAGATTTGATCCCATCCCTCTTGATATACAAGTTGTAAAGTTTATTATTTTACAATCCCTAAATAAGTTTGTAATAAAAGGTATAAGAAAGGAGAAAGAGTATGGCAACGATTAACAAAGAGCTTGAGGCGAAAATAAGGTCTTTGTCGGATATTGAGAAGCTTAAACTTGTCGATTCAATCCTAACGCAGCTTGACAGACCAGACCCGGAAATCGACCGTATCTGGGCTGAAGAAGCAAGGAATCGCTGGCAGGCGTACAAGGCAGGCAAATTAGAGACAGTTTCTTATGAAAATGTGATGAGCAAACATAGAGCCAGATGAAAATTCGCTTTCTAAAACCAGCACAAGCAGAGGTTGACGATGCAGTTTTATGGTATGATTCCCAATCTTTCGGTCTGGGTACACAATTTCTTGATGATTTAGACAGGGCTGTTCGAAGGATAGTTAGTTATCCATTGTCATGTCCAGCAATTGAGCCAAATCTCAGGCGCTGCCTGCTTTCAAGATTTCCATATGGACTTATTTATGGTGTTGGCGCCGATACAATTATAGTTGTGGCCGTTTCACATCTCCATCGTGAGCCGAGATATTGGATTAATAGAATACTTAACGAAGGTAAATAAGTTGTAGAGAGCGAAAGGATCACATCTTAAAGATCATTATGTAATATGCTATTATAAACAACAATTCAGGAGGAACAATTATGATTCCAAAAGAACAAGTACTTAAAGCAATTCAAGATCTTCCACAAGATGCTTCTATTGAAGACGCTATGGAAAAATTGTATCTCATTTATAAAGTAGATAGAGGTATTAAACAAGCTGATTCAGGGCAAAAAATTTCTCATGAGGAAGCAAAAAAGAGAATGGAAAAATGGTTAAAGTAACATGGACAGATCAAGCTTTAGATGATTTGGACTCTATTTGTCTCTTTATTGCGCGTGACTCTATTCAATATGCAAAGTTGTTTGCAATTAGAGCATTTGAGGCAACAGATCGTCTTGAACTCTTTCCAAAATCAGGCAGAGTTGTTCCCGAAATAAATCGTGAAGATATTAAGGAAATTTATTAGGTAACTACAGAATTATTTATCGTATAGTTGCTGAGGAAGTTGAGGTTCTTACTATTCATCATGGAGCAAAACCCGTTGAATTTAATACCTGAATCTTGCACAAGAGAGAAAAAAAGAGAGCGCGAAGGGGGTCGAATCTTTACCATTGACAAATATGTAATTGATAAAGATTTGATTTCATTCCTCCAGATTGATAGCCCAGACCCGGAAATCGACCGTATCTGGGCTGAAGAAGCAAGGAATCGCTGTCAGGCATACAAGACAGGCAAATTCGAGACAGTTTCTTATGAAAATGTGATGAGCAAACAGTCGTCATGTCGCACTTGTGACACCCGAAAACGATGAAAATTCATAAGCACTTGTATAATCAGCACTTAATTTTGAATTTTCGAGTTTAGCAAGATTGATAGAAAATAAAGTAATCATAAGGGAGGGAATTATGCGTAAATCAATTGTGATAAACGAAGATCAGTTATTTACTGATTTTAAAAAACTATCCACAGAACGTAAAAAAGAAGTGGCAGATTTCATTGCCTATCTTAAAGTTAAAGAAGAAATCGAAGTTACAAAGGAAATTCTCAAAGATAAGGATTTACTTAAAAGTATTATGAGAGGTGATGAGGATTTTAAAGCAGGCCGATTTAAAAAGTGGTCTGAGGTAAAAGAGAATGTATGAAGCCCTCATTTCGCATGAAGCAGGAAAATATTATAAAAAACAGGATAAAGGTACTAAGCGAAGATTAAATAAATGCATAGACGACCTCAGTAGAGAACCGCTTTTCGGACAGCATATCAAGAAACTATACGGTGAACTTGAAGGGAAACTTAGATATCGAATGGGCAATATCAGAATTGTGTATGAAGTCAATATTAAAGACAAAACCATTGAGATTAAATCCGTCAGGGGCAGAGGAGATATTTTACAAATAAGGGTCACAGATAGATGGGGGATCACCTTGATACCTCTGTTATCAAGTTCCTTTTTGCGGATGATGTGCCAGAATTCCGGAGAGCGAGAGACGAGAGACGAAGGATGTCCGTCGTCTCTCGTCCATCATTCGTCGTCCCTCATCGTGCGGAAAACAGCGCTATTATTGGAATTTTCGAAAAACTAAAGTGTTACAGAATATGTCGTTTGAGGAGAAGCGGGTGTATTTAAGGTAACGTTCGAATGGGATGAAAGCAAAAACCCGGAAAATCAAAAAAGGCATGGTCTTTCATTCGAACTTGCACAACATGCATTTTTAGATCCTCATCGTATAATTGCAGAAGACATAACCCACAGCCATGACGAAAAAAGATATTATTGTTTTGGAAAAGTTGGAGAAGGTTTCATCACAGTACGATTTACATATCGTAGTTGCAAAATACGTATCATTGGTGCCGGATATTGGCGCAAAGGGAGAAAAATTTATGACAACGAAAACAAAAAATAAAATTAAATATACTGATGAGCCATTGGGAGAAATTCGTATTATCGACGATTTCTTACCATCTCCGGAGGAACTAGTATAACGTTTCATTAAAATATCTACATTGATACCGTCATTGCGAGCGACAGCGAAGCAATCTTAAGTCTTTTGGGAACAAGAGATTGCTTCGTCGCTCCACTCCTCGCAATGACATTTTTTTACGTACACATTTTAACGAAACGATGTACTAGTATTTAAAGAAGATAATATCAAAGTTACTATTACACTGAGTAAGACCAGCGTTGATTTTTTCAAAAAATAGGCAAAAAAACATAAAACTCAATACCAGAAAATGATTCGTCATTTACTTGATATATATGTTGAACGTCATATGTAAAAAATCCTTTAACAAGACACTCAATCTCTGAAAAAGAGTAACACTGTAGTTTTTTGAAAAAGTAAAAATGCTCGTTCCCAAGTAGCGGCAAGGCATGCCTTGCCGCTACTTGGGAACGTAATTGTATTGGAAGCTCTCGCTTCCTTTTTGTAAAAATTATTGTAACCGTTCACAGGGTTTAAGTTGTTGCTAAAAGTGTACTTAATAAATTGTGGATTTATCACTTCTTTTGAAAATTTCTCGATTGTGAAAGAAAATGGGTATTTTTTCAGGATTTCAAAACAAATTACAGAAAACAAAACTTCAAATTGAAATTGAAGCAAGGAACGTAATTACAGTAAAAAATCTTCTCAAGACAAATCCTTCATTAGTAACCGCTACGTACCAAAACAATTATACCGCCCTTCATCTGGCAGCACATGAGGGACAAAAAGCTATTGTAAAGACGCTTATCTCTTACGGCGCGGATATTCATGCCAGGGCAAAAAACGGGGACACTCCCCTTGATATCGCAAAAAAGAGGAATCATCTTGCAGTAGTAAACATTCTGGAAGGAAAAGGCAACCATCCGGGGAAAAAACAAGACGAATAATGAATCGTGAATACTCCCTGAGCTGGCATGGACAGCGCAAATATTTGGCTCACATCCTTGCTCAGGTTGCTTCGCATTATGACTTTGATGTTGCCGTGTGCGATAATGTTATTGTGTTGACTAGGGGCAGGTATTGAGCTATAGTACTCCCTTTTCTTTTCTATAGCCCGAGTGTGTTCTTCTTTCAGGCATTGTATTTGACGTTTGGGGGTAATATCGTTCTGTGTGTGAATTGTCGTTTTATAAAGGCAACATGTTTAAAAAAATTTTAATAGTGAAAGTATAAATTTATGAAGAAGAAACTTTGGGGTGGAAGATTTACCGAACAGACAAAGGCGTCTGTAGAGTCCTTCACCGAATCAATTTCCTTCGATTGGCGTCTTTATAAGTTTGATATTGAGGGAAGCATTGCACATGCAACCATGCTTGCGCAGCGCAAGATCATTACCGAAAAGGAAAAAAAGGAGATTATAAAAGGTCTGGAGATTATTTTGGCGGAAATGAATGCCGGTACATTTAAATTTAAAAAAAATCTCGAAGACATTCACATGAATATCGAATCGGCTTTGATAGAACGTATCGGAGAACCGGCGAAAAAACTACATACGGCAAGGAGCAGAAATGATCAGGTCGCCCTCGATCTGAGATTGTGGGTGCGTGAGCAAATATTGATTACGAGCAACTACTTAACCCTTGTACAACAAGGGCTGGTGAAAAAGGGCAAGGAGTATTTTGGAGCAATAATGCCTGGCTTTACCCATATGCAACACGCCCAGCCAATACTTTTGTCGCATTATTTACTGGCATATGTAGAGATGTTTGAAAGAGATGAAAAGAGGCTTGCCGATTGTGCAAAAAGGCTTAATGAATCCCCTTTAGGAGCGTGCGCCCTTGCGGGTACAACGTTGCCGACCGATCCGATGATAACTGCAAAATTGCTTAACTTCGGCAGTATTTGCCAAAATAGCATTGACGCGGTAAGCGACCGGGATTTTTGTATGGAATATGTATTTGCCCTCTCTTTGATCTCAATGCATTTGTCAAGGCTGTGTGAAGAGTGGATAATTTGGTGTAATGACGAATTTAGTTTTATTGATATTAGCGACGCTTATTGTACCGGTTCGAGCATAATGCCGCAGAAGAAGAATCCTGATGTGCTGGAGCTTATCAGAGGAAAGTGTGGGCGCGTATACAGCCATTTGACTACATTGCTAACGTTGTTTAAGGGATTGCCTTTAAGTTATAACCGGGATATGCAGGAAGACAAGGTTGCCGTTTTTGACGCTGCGGAGACGGTTCATTCTATGTTGAATATATTTGCTGAGCTTATTGCAAATACTCGTTTTAACAGCGAAAGAATGAAACTGGCATGTGAAAATGGTTTCAGTGACGCAACGGCGCTCGCTGAATATCTGGTAAAACTAGATGTGCCATTTCGCAAGGCGCATGAGATTGTCGGGAATATTGTGAGGGAATGTGTTCGGCTAAACCGGAAGATAAAAGATTTAGATTTAGAAACATTGAAACGTCATTCTCACCTTATTACGAAAGATGTATTTCAGGTGATTGGGGTAGAGAATTGTGTTATGAACTACAAGAGCTCAGGTTCTTCAGCGCCGCGTCTTGTGAAAAACCGTCTTGCACACTGGGAAAGAAAATTGAGTAAGGGATAATATTTATGGATGCTTTTCATTATGATGGGAATACCCTCTATTGTGAGCGGGTAAAGATTAAAGATATTGTTTCAGAGACAGGTACGCCGGTTTATATTTACAGCAAAAATGCAATTCTCACAAGGTTTAATGAATTAAAAACCGCATTTCAGGAGGTTGACGCGACCATTTGTTTTTCGGTGAAGTCGAATTCAAATCTTTCGGTTTGCAAAATATTAGCCGATGAAGGGTCCGGTTTTGATGTAGTTTCAGGCGGCGAGCTGTTTCGGGCGCTTAAGGCAGGCGGAAAGCCCTCAAAGATTGTGTTTGCCGGAGTAGGGAAAACGGATAAAGAAATACAATACGCCCTGGAAAATGATATTTTTATGTTTAATGTTGAATCAATTGCAGAGATAGAACATATAAATGCAGCGGCATGCAGGGCGGGTAAAACGGCAAAAGTTGCTTTGCGCATTAATCCCGATATTGACGCCAAGACTCATGCAAAAACCACGACGGGGAAAAAGGAAAACAAATTTGGCATTGACCTGATTGTTGCGGAAACAATTATTGAAAAAGCGAAGGCATATACAAATGTTACTATTTGCGGAATTCATGTACATTTAGGTTCGCCGATATATTCAGCAGACCCTTATGTGAATGCCTTAAAAAAAATTACCATGTTTATGGAGAAATGTCGTAATGCCGGCATCAATATACAATATTTAAATATAGGGGGGGGATATTGTATTTCATATACGGGGGAAAAAGTAATAGAGCCAAAGGATTATTCCACCCAAATACTGCCATTTGCTAAAGAGATGAAGTGTCGGGTAATCATGGAACCCGGGCGGTTTATTACAGGTAATTCGGGGATTTTAGTAACAAGTGTTATTTATAATAAACAAAACTCGCATGGCAAAAAATTTGTTATTTGCGATGCGGCTATGAATGATTTGTTACGTCCCGCTCTTTATGATGCGTTTCACAGGATATGGCCGGTAAACACCAGCGTTGCGATGCCTGATGTTGAAACTCCTGACACAAGTGTGGCAAAACAAGGGATGGATTTGGTAGATATTGTAGGCCCTGTATGTGAAAGCAGCGATGTTTTTGCGAAAGACAGGGCGATTCCACCGGTCAATGAGGGAGATTTGCTGGCAATATTTAGCGCTGGCGCGTATGGGTTTACCATGAGTTCCAGCTATAATTCCCGTCCGCGTTCATGCGAGATTCTTGTGGATAGAGACAAATATATTGTTATAAGAAAAAGGGAAACGTATGAAGATTTAATTGCAGGCGAGGAATTGGTTTAATTGCGGAGAAAATATGTCGAAATATTACCCGGCGCAAATCAATATTAATAATAAAAAATGTGTGGTGGTCGGGGGTGGGAACGTTGCCTGGCGCAAGGTTTGTAGCTTGAAAAATGCCGGTGCAAAGGTAGTTGTAGTGTCTCCTGTGTTTTGTCCGGAGATGGAAAGGGAAGAAGGCATTGAACTCGTTAAACAGAAATACGACGAATACTATTTGAATGGAGCGGTAATTGTAATCGCATCTACTGATGATGAAAAGGTGAATGAAAAAGTCTATCATGATGCGGTGAGAAAGGGGATGCTGGTGAATGTTGTGGATAAACCGGATTACTGTTCCTTTATTGTTCCGTCGTCTATTGTACGCGGAGATCTTTGTATTACCATTTCTACCGGCGGGTCAAGCCCTGCTTTTGCGCGCAATATACGTTTGCATCTGGAAAAACAATTTGGAAATGAATACAGTGAGTTTACAGAACTTTTGTCAGAAATGCGGAGAAAAGTGCTTGGCGAAATTTCTGACGAAAAAATCAGGCGGGGAATTTTACAGCGAATTGCGGAATGGGATATGTTTGATTTTTTTAAGGAAAAGGGAGCCTCTGAAACGAGAAATAAAATGCTGAATATTATTTCAGGGAAACATATTTGTAAATAATTATGGAAGATTTTTGTTTAAAACTTCTTTTTTCTTGCTTTAGTTTTTGCAAAGTGCTAATGTTAATTTAAGAAAGAAATATGGTGTGATAGTATACGTAAGTACTGTAATGTGTTACGGTTATAATTAAAATGACTGGAGTTGCAATGGCAGAAAAAACAGTGAAACAAAAGATTGATTTAAACGAGCTAAAGTCCGGAGGATTTATAAAACAGACGCAAAAAGATCTTTTTACGGTTCGGTTAAAAGTTCCTGGTGGTCGAATTACCCCTGATAAAATGTTAAAGATTGCAGAAGTTGCGAAGAAATACAGTAGATTGGGATATTGCCACCTGAGTTTCAGACAATCGGTGGAAATTATTGGGGTTCATATTGACGATTTCGATGCGGTAATAAAGGAACTGGCGACGGTAGATCAAAAAGTTGCTTCCTGCGGGCCAAGGGTCAGAGTACCCACTGCGTGTGGTGGTTGTGAATACAATCCGAATGGGATTATGGATACACAAGCAAAGGCGCTGGAAGTGGACGAAAAGTTTTTCGGCACGCCGTGTCACCATAAGTTCAAAATGGGGTTTTCCGGATGCCCGATTGATTGTACGAGAACGAGGGAGTCTGATTTGGGGTTTCAGGGTGTTGTTTATCCTGTTTGGACAGAAGATTTTTGTAATGGGTGTACCTTATGCGCAAAGGCGTGTTTGGAAGGTGCTATCGTTTCTGATAAAGAGGGAAAACCTATATTTGATCAATCGAAATGTGTGTATTGCGGCGATTGTATTAAGGCTTGCCCGATGGATGTATGGAAAGAAAAGAAAAAGGGCTGGCTGGTAAGAGTGGGGGGAAAACATGGTAGACACCCCCGTGAAGCGGATGTTGTTCTTGATTATTTACCTGATGAGAAAGTAAATGATTTTGCGAATGCCACAATCGAATGGTATAACAAAAATGGTAAAACGAAAGAAAGAGTTGGCACGTGTATTGACCGCGTAGGTTTGGACAAATTCAAAAAGGAAGTTGCTGGCGCTTTTACGAAAGCATAAAGGATTACTATTAATGAGCAGGAAAAAAAAATTTGTCATATTTGCACATAGTGGAACCTACGATAAGCTTTATCAGATTGTTACATTGGCTATTACTGCCGCTTCAATGGGAAAAGAAACGTACATTTTCCTCTTTTTTGGGGCATTGAAACGTTTTGTTAATGAAGAATTTTCGCCGGAAATTTTGGGTTCTGAATTTGGAGAGGAAGGCGAAGGGTTGAGGAAACGTATGGTAGATATGAACCCAGCACCGCTCAAAGAACTACTGGAAGAGGTGAGATCTCTTGGAAATTTAAAACTGTATGCATGTTCGGGAGCCGTGAAGTTAATGGATCTTGAAGAAGTAAAAGTAAAATCGAAAGTAGATGATATTCTTGGCTTGACAACAATAATAGAAATTGCTGATGGAGCAGAAACACAATTATTTATTTGATGTATGCAGGTTGGGATATTAAAAGATAACGATATGCCCCGAAAAGTACGTTGCAATTCAATTTTGGAGAGAATTGGAAACACGCCGCTTATCAGGATTAACAAAATTACAAAGGAATTGCAGAAAAGGAACGTAGAAATTTACGTTAAAGCAGAATGGTTTAACCCTGGAGGCTCTGTAAAGGATCGTCCCGCGTTACGAATTGTCGAAGATGCTGAAAAATCGGGGAAGTTGGGCGGTGATAAAATATTGATAGATTCGACTTCGGGTAATACCGGCATAGCGTATGCGTTTATCGGTGCAGTAAAAGGATACGAGGTTAATTTGGTAATGCCCTTAAATGTTAGTGAGGAAAGAAAACGAATCGTATCTGCTTTCGGAACAAAAACCATATACACGGATCCATTATTAGGTTCTGACGGCGCTATGAATGAAGCCAAGAGACTGGTCAACGAAACCCCTGCAAAATATTTTTATGGCAATCAGTACAATAACCCTTCAAATTGGATGTCGCACTATGAAACAACCGGTGTTGAAATATGGAAGCAGACAGAGGGTAACTTAACCCATTTTATTGCTTGTTTGGGAACGAGTGGCACATTAATGGGTACGGGAAAAAGGTTGAAGAAATTTAACTCTAATATTCAGGTAATATCGGTTGAACCCGACACGTCCATTCACGGACTGGAAGGAATGAAGCATATGGAAACTTCGATTACTCCTGGCATTTACAATGAGGATTTTCCCGACAGGAAAATGTATGTTGAAACGGAAGATGCGTATAAATTGGTAAAGAGGCTTGCCGCAGAGGAGGGATTTTTTGTCGGGTATTCTTCTGGCGCCGCCCTTGCAGCATCGTTAAAGGTAGCGGATGAAATTAAAAATGGGATGATTGTGACAATATTTCCCGACAGGGGTGATAGATATCTTAGTACAAGTTTTTGGTAATTTGTGTACAGGCTTTTCTTAAGATTTGAGGTACTGAGGAATTGTTACACATCGGTAAAAATGAGTTAAACAGTATTAAAAATGAGGTAATAAAGAACTACCCTTTAGAATGTTGCGGGTTATTAGTCGGCATGAATACTTCAGAAAAAAAAGTAGTAGAGGTACATGCTGTTCAAAATAAAAATACAGAAAGAACGCAGGATAGATACGAAATATCCGGTAAGGATTTCATGAAGACAGACAGAATCGCTTCCAAAAAAGGATTACAAATTATAGGCATTTATCATTCACATCCCGATCATCCTGCAGTTCCTTCGGCATTTGACACAGAGAATGCTTGGAGTGGTTATTCCTATATGATCGTTTCAGTGGAAAAACGGAAAGATATTGAATTCAGAGCGTGGATTTTTGATGAAAAGAGAAAATTATTTATAGAAGAAAAAATTAATTGTATCGGGTAATTTTTACAGTACATATTTATTTTGTTATTTTTTGGGGATGTATAAGTGACAGAGAAAGAGGAATTTGTTCCGGATGATAAAATTGATTTAAGGGGAGTGCTTTGTCCTATTAACTTTGTAAAAACAAAATTGAAACTGGAGATGTTGGATACCGGTCAAATTTTGGAAGTTATATTAGATGATGGAGAACCGATGAGAAGTGTTCCCAGAAGCATAAAGGAAGAAGGCCATAAAATAGTTAAGGTGGAGAACTTGGATAATAGTTATAGAATCCTGATTAAGAAGGTATAAAAATATCTTTTGGTTTATCAAAATATTCTTGACATTTCTTTTTGATATCTTTATTATTCGACCCTAAATATACGTTTGACTCGCATCGAGTATGTACCCTTTAATCGATAATCCATTAGTCCTACTATATCCTGCTCTCTTAATTTTACAATTAAGTACTAACAGAAGCTGTTCCAAAGAAAAAAACAGTACAAATGAAATTTTAATTATTTTTACCGTTGAAAGTGAAAGTGTATAACGATTAACAAATCAAGCATTAAAACGTTATAAAGATTAAAGATAGTTTTCTGATTAAATGTTGTGCATAAAAGTGATCGAGTACAACCCTGAGAAAATCAAATTCAATTGATTGAGGAGGTAATTATGGGATCAAAAAAAGATGAAAACAAATGCTGTGAATCAGGGAAAGAAGGGGGTATCTGGTTTACTATATCTCGCAGAAATTTCCTGACATTAGCTGGTTGGGGTTTGTTTTTTGCCGCGATAGGAGCTTATTTAAGTCAATTGTTTGGTTATAAAGGATTCTTCTATCCAAAAGTACTTTTTGAACCGTCGCCAAGGTTTTTTGTTGGCGAACCGAAACAGTTTCCTGTAGGCTCGGTTACTACTTTGAAATCGAGAAAAATATTTGTTGTTCGTGACGCAGATAGTTTTAAAGCAATCTCTGTTGTTTGTACGCATCTTGGTTGTGCAGTAGAGTTTTCAAAAGAAAAAAATATATTCGAATGTCCATGCCATGGAAGTAAATATTACCGCAACGGTGTAAATTTCGCGGGGCCAGCGCCACGGCCATTAGATCATTTGCAGATGATACTTGACAATAATGGGAAATTGGCTGTTGATACAAGCGTGAAAGTACCGTTAGAGACAGAGTTAATTGTGTAGGATTTTTTTTGGATTTATTTAGAAAGATACTTCAATGACTCAAACAACAATACCAGAACAAGGAATACGCGCACTTTTAGATTTGGATTGGTTGAGAGAAAACATACGTTGTCAGCACCGTTGTCCGGCGCATATGGATGTACCGGGATATATACGATTGATTAGCCAAGGTAAGTTTGAAGAATCTTACAGACTTATGAAGGAAACAAACCCTTTTCCCGCGGTGTGTGGTTACGTCTGCCCTCATCCATGTGAATCTAAATGTAAGCGCGGGGATTTTGACCGGCCTGTTGCTATCGATGCTTTAAAGAGATTTGTCACTGATTATGTTTTTAAAAATAAAATAAAAATTCCTGCTCCGGCGGTAGTGAAGAAAAAACAGAAGGTAGCGATTATAGGAGCTGGACCGGCGGGGTTGACTGCGGCTTTTGACCTTGCAGGGATGGGATATAAAGTGACCGTATTTGAAAAAGAAGCCCAGGTAGGCGGTATGATGATGTGGGCTATTCCATCTTATAGGTTGCCTCGCGACCAGATTATGTTTGATGTTAGCCATATTTTAGAAAGAGGCGTGCAAATAAAGACAAACACTCCGATTGGAGGCAAAGGTAAATCTTTTTCTGATTTACTGGAAATGGGATATGATGCGGTGTTTATTGCTGTAGGTGCACAAATTGGCAAACGCCTTGAAATAGCGGGAGAAGAAGGCACTGATGGTGTAATGGATTGTCTTGTATTTTTGAAAAATGTTAGTGCTGGTGATACTAGGAAACCCGGCGAAAATATCGTTGTAATTGGTGGCGGTAATTCTGCCGTAGATGCAGCAAGAACTGCAAAGCGTCTATCCAAAAATGTTTCCATCGTTTATAGAAGAACCAGGGAAGAGATGCCAGCATTGTCGTGGGAGGTTGAAGAAGCTGAGCACGAAGGGGTAAGTTTCCACTTTTTGGCTGCTCCAGTGAAAATTGTAACCGAGAATGGGAAGGCAAAAGGTTTGGAATGTATTAAGATGCGGTTGGGAAAACCAGATGAAAGTGGAAGAAGAAGGCCTGAGCCTATTCCGGATTCCACTTTTATCATTGATACTGACTGTGTTATTTCTGCAATCAGCCAGGAACCAGATTTAAAATTCTTAGGGGATAAGCATGGTTTGAAAGTTAATAAATGGGGAACCATTGCTGTTGATGGGAATCTTGCAACAAGTAAAAAGGGTATTTTTGCAGGGGGAGATGTCACATTAGGCCCTAGCACAATAATAGAATGTATCGCACAGGGCCATTTAGCTGCCAATTCTATTGACAGGTTTATAAACGGTGAACCGTTGGAGGAGCCTAAGAAAAAAGTTTGGGTAACGCTTCTTGATAGTGAAATTGATTTGCGAGAAGAAAATTATGATGCAACACTCCGTCAAGATATGCGATTGTTGCCAGAACACGAGAGAGAAGGCAATTTTGATCTAGTCGAGCTTGGCTTAGATGAATTTCAGGCGGCAAGAGAAGCAAACAGATGTCTTAAGTGTGACCTTACGATAAATGTTGAAACAAATGAATGCGTGCTGTGCGGGCGTTGCAGCATGGTGTGTCCTGTAGGTGCGCTTAAACAAGTGGATGCATTTGACCAAAGTAAAGAACACAAGCCATTTATGAGCAAGGATGGTATTGTAATTAAATATACTGATAAATGTATTCGTTGTGGAAATTGTAAAGATTGTCCTGTAAATGTGATATCTATGAAGCGTGTATTATGGAAACCCAATGAGGACGTTAATAAATTTCTATAAAGAAAGGGGGGAGGTTGGAGGGTATATTAATCATGAAAAGAGAGCATAAAGATAAAAGTATAGCTGAGAAGGGGATGTTTAAATGAAATCACTGAATGAATTAAAAAGATTGATTACAGAGAATGAAATTTGGAGGTCTGTATTCCGGCATGGTTATGCAGATACCCCAAGGAACAGAGTCCTTCAGATAATCAGTAATGTATGGTTGCATTTGCATCCGGCGAAGGTGCGAGAACACGGTACAAAGATACGGTTTACCTGGTGTATGGGTGGGATTACGTTTTTTATTTTTCTATTTGAAGCATTGACCGGTATTTTGCTCATGTTTTATTATACACCAGATGTAAACAGGGCATATGCTGACACCGTCGATTTGATGTATGTGGTGCCATTTGGGAGATTTTTAAGAAATTCACATCGTTGGGGCGCTCATGCAATGGTTATTACCGTGAGTATTCATATGTTGCGGGTGTTTTTGACAGGCTCTTACAAACCGCCGCGTCAGTTCAATTGGGTGGTGGGTGTTTTTTTGCTAGTGTTAACATTTTTGCTAAGTTTTACAGGTTATTTGTTACCTTGGGATCAATTGGGATATTGGGCTATTACTGTTGGCACGAACATGGCGAGGGCGACCCCCTTGTTAGGACATGAAGGCCCCTTTGCTTATATTTTAGGAATGGAGGCAAATAATGATATCCGATTTGCCTTATTGGGAGGCACATCAATTGGGGCCCCTGCGTTGTTGCGTGCTTATGTGTGGCACTGTATCGGTATACCTGTTATCGCCTCTGCTCTTATGATGGTTCATTTTTGGAGAGTTCGTAAGGATGGCGGCATTTCTGGCCCGTTATAGTTTAAATTTTTGTTTCATCGGAATTTCAGAGGAGTAGTTCCATGGAAGTTAGTGAGCGAAGAAGTGTTTCTATTGAAATCAAAGATGATAAGGTCTTTACATGGCCCAACTTGGTAGCTAAAGAGTTTTTGGCGGCTATATTTGTTACCGTTGGGCTTCTTGTTTATTCATATTTTGTAGATGCGCCGTTACGTGAGTTGTCAAATCCAGGGCAAGCTGAAAATCCAGCAAAAGCGCCGTGGTATTTTTTGGGATTACAGGAGGCTTTAGTTTATTTTGACCCTTGGTTTGCAGGTGTTGTACTTCCTGGTATAATAGTTTTAGGGTTGATTGTTATACCATACATTGATAACAATCCCAAGGGGAACGGTTATTATACATTCAGAGAAAGAAAGTTTGCAGTAAGCGCTTTCATGTCTGGCTATATATTCTGGTATATTTTAATTTATATCGGAACAGCATTGAGAGGGCCTTTTTGGTCTTTCTTTTGGCCGTGGGAAAAATGGACGCATGATTTTCCAACGCCTCCGCCTTTACATAATATGCCGTTGTCGGTAGGTATGGCATTGTTGTTAGGCTTTTATTTCGTTGGATTAGTTGTTCCCATTTTGGTTAATAGTAATTTTTTTAATAGGATAGGCGTTATACGTTATGTCATAACGATGGGGCTTATGCTTACAATGATTGGTATTGTATTAAAAATGTTTTTAAGGATTGCTTTTAATATTAAGTATATTATAGCGACACCTTGGATTAACATATGATTTTAGTACAAAAAATATTTCTTATGGCAGGTGATTTATGAGCATACAAAGACTGATATTTTTTGTTTTTAGTAGCATGTTTTTTATCAGCACGCTTGTTTGGTTCAACGAAGAATTCAATCCTGAATGGAAGAAATATCAGGAAGAATATTACAAAGAAAATGCAAAGGAAGTTGAGAGGGAGTTTAATGCCGCGACTTCAGTACAGGAAAGAGAAATGTTGGGCAAGAGGCTAACCTCTTTGAAAAGTCCAAAGTACGAAGTGAAGCAGATTCTTTTAAAAGGCGACTATGCGTGGACAGACGGCAAAAATGGCGATAAAGTTGACAGATGTATAACATGCCACATTGACGAAAGGAAACTTGTAGCGGTTCATCCTAACACAAAATATTTTCCGTCTGATATTTACGGATGTACAGTTTGTCACGGTGGGATTGGAAGGGCGCTTAATGAAGAAATGGCGCATGAGGGTATGGTTGTCGGAAGACGAGATATGTTGAAAAAACTGAAAACTGCGGAACCTTTGTTTGAATTTTGGGATGAACTTGCAACGTTAACCCCGGAAGAGAATGACCCAAATCAGCGAATTGAAATGGGGGATTTCAAGCGTTTTTGCATAACGGGTGATAAGAATATTTATGTAGGGAGTGACAAGTGTTTGAAATGCCATACCGGGCTAACCTCTCCGCATGTTGAAAGATGGCAGCGGATAAAATTTAAGACATTCGAAAAAGTAAAAAAGGCGCCTGATTATATCGCGGGGAATGAGGCATACAGAACAACATGTTTTAAGTGTCATACAACTGGGTATGATGCAGATACCGGTACTTACTCGGAAGAAGGGGTAACATGTGAAGCTTGTCACGGTGCAGGTGAAACATATGCATATTTCATGGAAGTCGGTAAGGCTCCCGAAGGGCAGAAGATAGCGAAAATAGGTACGTTTGGGACCGTTTATAACATTTGTGGACCTTGTCATCATACAAGAGCTCACGAAATGCGTTTGAAATTTTTTCAGGAATATGGCAAAGGTGATGAATGGTTTTTTCCGGAACATACAGAACCATATAAAACTACTGCCACTGATGATATAGGCTTGCAAGAATTCAAACTCCCTAAAATAAATTGACATTTTCAAAGAGTTAAACAGTAAAGCGGATCTTTTAAACGAAATATTATAATGCTGGATTTAGTGGAAGAGGAGGCAAAATAATGAAGTTTCACAGGATGAGAGCGGTACTAATCGCTATCCCTTTTTTAATGTGTGTCTTTTTTTCAAATGTTAAAGAAGTGAAGGCTGAGGCAAATTTAAAAGAATTACAAAAAAAAGCAACCAGTTACTATGAGATTCTATATCCAAATGAACCATTGCCAATGTGGGATTGGCTCGGGGCTAATGTTGGGCTGGAAAAGGGTGCAGGGCCCTGGATGGAGTTATATAAACCAGTGCCATTGCAGATGTATTGGTTCCCGGGGAGGCACTACGTGAAACCAGATGGTACTTATTATGACCAACTTTTAGAAAGATTTAAACCTACTGATTGTGTTACGTGCCATGAAGAGGTTACGCCTGGGTTTGTGAATGACTGGAAGGATTCGACACACGCGAATCCTAAAAAGTCCCCGCAATTTGCCGAAAAGACACAACAAATAGAAAAACTTATTGGTCGTGAGTTGAAAGAGGTCACCTGTAGCGATTGCCACGGGAAAGATCATAAGGAGTTACATATGCCTACGCCTGCTCATTGTGGTGAATGTCACCCAAAAGAAGTAACTGAATTTATGGGTGAAAGAGAACGAGGCAGACCTAATCACATTGACGGCCTTATGGCAAATGTGGTACCACCGTGGTATCCAGAGATGTTTAGAAGAGGTTATCCGGCAGCACAGTTCGGTTGCGATTTATGTCATGCAACAGACCGTTGCAACATATGTCACTCAAGACATAAATTTGCAGCAGCGGAAGGCCGGAGACCAGAAGCCTGTATGAGTTGCCACATGGGTTTTGATCATCCGGATGCTGAAACGTATAGTGAATCGAAGATGGGATATATTTATCACATGGAAGGTGAACACTGGGACTGGGAAAAGCCTTTGGCTGAGGTAGTTCCTGGCAAAGATTATAGAACACCCACGTGTCAGTTTTGTCATTTTGACCAGGGAAATGGAACATTTGCACATAACCCTGTCACTAAAGGTGTATGGAGGATGGGAACTATTCCTCCTAAAGGGATTGAATATAAATCATCATTAAAAGATTATCCTTACGGCATTAATTTACCACCGATGAACTATAAACTAGACGTTTATTCTCCTGAAAACAAAAAGAGATCTGAGCAGTGGGTCAATGTATGCAGTAAGTGCCATAGCCCTAGGTTTGCAAGGTTATATCGGGAGAATTTAGACGAGTTTATGTTTGAAATGTGGAGGTTGCAGGATAGGGCGCAAGGTATTCTTGACGAAATAGTAGCGCTTGATGCGTTTGAAGTACCTATTAAGAAAAGAGATATCTTTCCGCTTGGTGATATTCTTGCTGATGCGCTAGGACCAGGTCTGTTAGGTGAAGCTGTATACAGTGCTTTTAAAACTACTGGTGGGAAAGTGCCTGTAATAGGACCTATTTTGGGGCTGTATGGAGTATTTATGACTGGAAAGAACAACCCTTCTCAGATAGAATTAGAGTATGCAAATATGTGGTTTGGTGACAAGGCACATGCATATAAGGGCGTTGCTCATGGACAGCAAGATATAGCTTGGTGGTATGGAGCAGCAAAGGTGTATCAGGGTATTAACAAGTTAGAGAGTCAGGCTGAACAACTCAAAAAATTAAAGAAATTAGACGAACTTTTGGAGTCAAAGAAGAGAAAAGGTCTTGCCGGTATTTTAGGCAGTATTATTGGTGGCGTTGCAGTACTTATGATTAGCGCTGCTATTTGGAAAAAGAGACGTGATGCATCACAACAGTAATAATGTATTAAATTGAGTGATAATTTTAAAAAAAGGCATCTTTTTAGATGCCTTTTTTTATTTTATTTTGTTACCTAAATCCTGCAAACAAGGCAAAGCCTTGTTGCAGGAATAGGATTGAAATGGTAGGATTTCCAAGGTATTCGGCGGTATATTGATAACAAAAAACACCTGAAAGGAGATTCACCATTTCGATGAAG
>NZ_CAADGZ010000064.1:0-20386 GCF_900696675.1 uncultured Candidatus Kuenenia sp.
CGTTGTTTGCATTACATATCTCCTTAATTATAACGGTAAGTATATTACTGGCAACCTATAGAAGTATTTAACTGAGCGAATACGTTAAAAATAAAAAAATTATCTCTTTCTCGGGTTTAGGGGATTACTGAAAGGCTGTGACCTAATCTTAACTAACTTCTAGGCATGCCACTTATGACTAGTTTGAACATAGTATCAATTCAAAAGATCAATGTCAATAAGAATTTACGACTATTCTGCAACAAAAATCCATGGTTAAAAAACCAGATACTCCCGTATTATTTTTACATAAAATTCCTTGACAATAAAACAGCTAATACGATAATATAGTCCTGTTAATTTTGATTTAAGGAGAGATAGATTATGAAAGTAAGAATTAGGAAAAGTTCGATAAAACGTAAGAGAATGTGCGGTTTTAGAAAAAGAATGCGGACAAAGGGAGGGCGTGCTATTTTAAATAGGAGACGCCGCATAGGGAGAAGGCCGCTACTGAATGTTTGAGCGAACAAAGAAAAGAAAGAGACCCTAAAAATTGAATACATTATTTAGGGTCTCTTTTTGTTTAGAAACTAATCGAGGCTGATGGCCTCTACGGGACATTCTTCCGCTGCCTGTCTACAGGTATCTTCATACTCAGAAGGCACTTCAATATCCTTCGCTTCGGCGAGATCACCGTTCATATAAAAAATTTCAGGACATGTTTGTACGCAAAGTTCACATCCTGTACAAGTATCTGCATCTACTTTTGCATGCATAAAAAACCTCCTTGAAAAAACAAAATAATGTGATTAAAAGTATTAAAAATTCCTTAAATAAAGAAATATCAAGTTTCCCCCCCACCTCCTTCCTAATGATGCTCTTTTTTTTGTAAAAGTTTGCATCCCTTTTATTTTGCCAGAAAATGATGTTCTTATAATACTTTTTATTTACAAGAAATATTTCTACGTCAGTAAATAAATCTGTTGATTAACCCCCAATTTTTGCCCCTTTTCTGTAAGATGGTTGTTGTAAATCATTAGCATGGGGCAAACGCAGGGGTTAGTATCTCTCTTAAATTCATTCATAATAATTATCATGTTATTAGATAAAATACAACAATCTTTTTTTTTAACTTTGAAGAGGAAAATGTATCTGTTTGATATGTCTTTGCCGCAAAGAAAAACACGATATCCGTATCTTTCACACTTTTATTTATAATTTGCGGGGAGAAACAATGACGGTGGTGTATGTAATATCTTTTCTCCATGACAATGCTTTTGAATTTGTAGCCTAAGTTGTCCACATGCAGCATTTACGTTAATTCCTCTTCTTTGACGAACCGTGGCGACGATGCCATGATTTTTTAGCACGGTGCAGAATGTTTCCACTGTTTTTTGTACCGGGGGGGCAAAATTGCCTTCCTTTATTGGATTTACAGGAAGAATATTAACGTTGCACTGAACTCCTTTTAATATTTGTGCAAGTAATTTGGCATCCTGTTTTGAATCATTAATGCCGTCAATCATGGTATATTCAAAACTAATATCTCTATGGGTAGCATTAAAGTATTCCTGCGCAGCACCCAGGATGTTTTTAATCCCTGTTTTACTGTTTGATGGGACGAGTTTATTTCTTGTATTATCATTCGATGCATGAAGAGAAATAGCAAGATTTACTTTGAGCCCTTCCTTTGCCAATCTTCTGATTCCTTCTATCAGGCCAACGGTTGAAATAGTGATATTTCTGGCACCTATCGCCAGACCCCAATCAGCATTCATAATTCTGAGAGACTTGACCACCTTATCATAATTGGCCAGTGGCTCTCCGATTCCCATAAAGACAATATTGGTAATGTGTTCATTTGCGGGGAGGTGGTTTTTGATATGTAGAACTTGTTCGATTATTTCCCCGGTTTTAAGGTTTCTGGTAAGTCCTAATACACCACTTGCACAAAAACTACACCCCATAGCACAACCAACCTGCGTTGAAACACATGCCGTCCTCCTCTTGCCGTCTCTTAAAAGCACACATTCAATTAAGTTGTTGTCCGGCAAATGGATCAGAAATTTTTCTGTACCGTCTTGCGAGGTGTTTATTGTGTGTATTTTGGTTTGAAAAACATTGTGTGCTTCTTCAAGCTTTTCTCGAAACGGCAGGGGAATATCGGACATTTGATTAAAATCCGTTGCGCCTTTTTTATACATCCATGAAAGAATTTGCTTCCCCCTGTAAGAAGGCTCTCCCAATGAGCGGCAAAGTTCCACCGATTCAGATAAATCTAATTCGGTAATTGAAGTTAACTGTAATTTATTCATACCCAATTTTTTGAAAAAATAAAAACGTTCGTTTCCAGGCTGGAGACTGGAAACGAGATTGAAACTGCATAATCGGTAAATATTATGATAAAAGTACTGTTATGGCTTTTTCAATACTCCTTTAATGAGATTTCTGAAATCTTCTGATTTGATTAAGAAAGAAGCGACAGCAAAAGTAGCGCTCGCGGTCAACATTGGAATGAAAAGCCGTATTCCCTTAAAGTAAAGCGAGGTGTTTTCCTCTGAATAAGGAAGCATTTTTAGCGTAAAAAAGCATACAAACCCCATCGCAACTGAGATGATTATCGTTTTTACAAGAGAGACAAAAACTTCTTTTTGTATTTTTATACTTAGTTTTTTTTGCAATATCAGGGTTAATATAATTATTTGTATTATGGCGCTAATTGAAGTGGAAAGGGCCAGACCCCCTTCTTGTAAAGTCCAGATGAGCGAAATATTCAACACCAGGTTTAAGCCGACACACAATGTACCGATTTTGACGGGAGTAACCGTATCTTTGAGAGAATAAAATGCCCTGATCAGTACATGTAGACCACAATACGCCCATATGCCGATAGCATAAAACAAGATGACGCGAGATGTTCTTAATGCCGATTCGGCGTCAAATTGGTTTCTTTTATAAAGCAGGCTCACAATAGGTTCCCGGAGCATGATAATACCAATCGATGCAGGAATACCCATAAAGAGAATGAATTTTAAAGCTTTGTTGAAGGTTCTTGAAAAGTTTTCCCAGTCTTCTCTTGCCGCATATGTGGAAAAAAAAGGAAAGACTGCGGTAGCCATGGCAACGCCGAAAACTCCCAAAGGAAACTGGATTAATCTGTCGCTGTAATACAGCACGGATGCTGCCCCGACTTTCAGGGGAAACGGTATGTTCATTCCGGCAAAAGCAAAAGAGCCCTGCCCATCACTAGTTGAGGCAAATCCAACGGCAATTATACTGTCAAGTAAAACATTAAGCTGTACGATTGCCAACCCGAAGACGATGGGGGCCATTCGTGTAAAAACCGATTTTAAGCCTGGGTGTGTAAATTGGAATGATGGACGGTAATTAAAACCTTTCTGCCTGAGAAAGGGCAGATGGACATACATCTGGATAATGCCCGAAAAAAGGATGGCAATTGCCACTGTAAAGACCATTTTCTCGGTCACATTCCCCGTATAAAAGGATACAAATGCCCCGCTTATCCAGCATATATTAAGAATCATGGGGGCAAATGCGGGGATGAAAAAATGGCGAACCGTGTTTAATATTGCTCCCATAAAAGCGACAATGCAAATAAAAAAAACATAAGGAAACAAGATTATTAGTAATTTAAAAATTAACTGCCATTTTTCATGAATGTTGAATAGTTTTGGAACCACAAAAAAAGATCCTTCACCTATGAATACAATCCCCCCTAAGATGATAATGAGTAACGTTATGACAATATTTGCAAATTTCCAGGCCTCCCGTTCTCCGTGCTTTTCTATATGTTCGGTGAATACCGGTATAAAAGCAGCGCTAAGGGCGCCCTCTCCAAATAAACGCCTAAAGAGATTGGGAATTTTAAAGGCGACGGTAAAGGCGTCCCATACGAGGCCTGTTCCAAAAATACTGGCACAGATAATATCCCTTCCAAGCCCCAGTATGCGGCTTAAAAAAGTGCAACTGCTTATGGTTTTTACGGAATAAATTAATTTTTTTATGTCTGACATGGAAAATTGATGGAGGTATAAGGGGCGTGTATTTATTTTTGATTAAAACGTGTTGCCGAAAAATCTGTAATAATTATCCCGCCCCTAAATACCCTCACAATAGGAACTTTTTGCATTTCCCCATCTGGCGAGAGAGGTTGGGGATAAATTCTTATGTGTGGATTTAATGGAAGGGACTGAAACTATATTGCAAAAATCTTTTCTGTGGCTATTTTGCCTTGTTTTCTTCGTCTTCAGGAACATAGTCTTTTGCGCAACGAAACCCAATGCTCTTATTCCTGTCTTCCGGCTTACCAAACATTCTGACAGCACATCTCATTTTATAGGCGTAGGGGGCAAAGAGGGAAGCACCTTTGATAATTCTCACCCCTGTGCTGTAATCAGGGCCTTTTGGATTCATACTTGGACTTTTGTGGTAATATTCGGCATGGTACCAATCATTGCACCATTCTGAGAGGCTGCCAATAACGTCATAGCATCCGTAAATACTTTTTCCAATATCATAACTACCTACAATCAGGGATCCACTAGGCCCTACATTTGCCAATGTTGCATCCCAAACATTCCCCCATGGGTATCTGCGCCCGTCAGTTCCTCTTGCGGCTTTCTCCCACTCTGCTTCCGTGGGAAGTCTCTTCCCCGCCCAGGCAGCGTACGCATACGCATCATACCAGTCAACACGGGATACGGGATAACCGGGATAATCATAATAGGGATAGTCCCAGTTTGTATGCACAGTACCTGGCACATGGTTTTTATCTTTTGGCTCTTCCGGGTGGCATTTGCTGTGGTCTCCCGTTTCTTTTATATATCGTACGAATTCCCAGTATAATGCGTTTGTGACTTCATATTTATCGATATAATATGCATCTAAATATACTTCGTGTATTGGTGATTCCTCGGGAATAAATTCTTCACCACCTGACCCCATAACAAATTTTCCTGCGGGAATTAAAACCATTTCACTCCATTTGTCACGGTTTTTCTCCAGCGCTGCGCTCATTTTTTTGTTTCTTTTTTCCAAAACTAGCGCTTCGCGCTTCTGTTTTTCCTCAGGCAAAAGCCCTTTTTCCAGCTTATATATATAGAGATATATATCCTGACTTATCTTTTGATAATTTTCCTGATTTTTTTTCTCTTCAGGCAGCATTTCTAATAAGTCTCTGCATGTATCCATGTGAAACAATGCCAATTTTTGATTTTCTAATTTCCAGTAAATACCACCGAGGTTAAAGTGTATTCCTATATTATCCGGATGTAAAAATACCGCCTGTTTAAATTCATTTAGCGCATCGGTATATTTTTCTTCATTTTTAAACCGGTTTCCTTCTTCTATGTGGGTTTGTATCTTTCGTGCTATTTCGGCTGGGGTAAGATTAACAATGTTTCCTTCGGGGTCCTTCTGCTCTGTAAGAGGTTGAACAATCAAAGGCATGCCATCTTTTTTGCAGAATTTTTCTCCTGGCGCTGCCTTTTCTTTGCATGTCGGGCATATAAGATCTGCCGCAGTATACTCGACAAGCTGTTTGCCATCAATACTGCAAAAGCTTACGTCTCCGGGATATATTCTGCCGCATTCAGGACACATCCTGTTTTTAGACGTATTTTCTTTTGTTATTGGCGTATTTTCTAAATTATTCTTATCAGTGCTTTGAGAGAAAAGGATATTACATAAAAATAAGTTGAGGATAACAGAAAACGTCGCCAGATAAAAAGATTTCAAAGAAAAGACCCCCATTCAGAAATGATAGATATTCGTTACAATTGAAATGTTATTTTGAGGTGTATAGAAAACTAATGTTGTATGTAATATAGCTGTATACCATTATTTATTTAAAGGCATGCATGATTCTTCAATATCTGCGGTTAATTTAATCTTCTGTTATCTCAGCCTCGACTTCACCCGGTTTTTTCCGTTTCCAGTTCGACCACTTTCCCCATTCGATATATTTTTTATCGTCAGATAACCAATATTGTGTGCCTTCCCGCTCTCTTACACAAGTTAACCCTTCTGCCTTTCGCACTTGCGTTTGCTTTATCACTTTAAAAAAATGACAATCTACCTGATGAAAATTTATTTCAGAACTATTTTTAACCTCTTTTAATTCAAGATCATTAAAGGATAATTTATTTCCCGTAATTTTCTTTTCGTCCACGGGAATTTCATAAGTGATAATATCAGTTACTTTAATGGAGACAGCATTTGGTTTTTCGTCCATCCATGGTATTGGAATGGTACCACTATATGGGGCAAATGACTGATGGAAGCTGGGGTGAGGTTCCCCTGGCTGCCGCGTTGTATCAATTATACCGCCGCCTGAATGTTGTGCCAGAACGCATTTTTCTGTCGCAAAAATAACAAAAACACTTACAAACAGCCCTAACAGAGACATCGTTCGTAATGTAACTAATCTGCCCGATTTAACCTTCATGATAAAATTCCTTTTGCTGATAAAATCCACAATTAAATTATAATCAAAAAATATTACATAAGAATGCGGGGCTTGTCAATTCTTTTAGAAGTAAAATTGGACGAGCATATCCTTTGTAAACAAAATAAAAGATAGGAAAGTTCATGAAAAATGGTGCCTTTTCGCCAATGCATTTTATGTATAGGAATTTCAATATTTTTAGTTAAGCAATGGACACCCCCTACCCTTCCCAGAAGGGAACTTGATAAGTCCCTCTGGGGCAGGGGATTGAGGGGTAGGTAAAAATGAATGCCTTGGGTTTTTATCTTTTAAAACCCAACACAATTTAAAATATTGAATCGCCGGCGCGGTGGGATTCTTTATTCTTGACATAGATTTTTTATGATATTAAGATGAGCGGCGTTAATAAATTTTTATTATGAAAGTGTTTACAAGATAATAGCCAGTTGCGTTTTCTATGGAAAAAGTCCGAAAAATTCTTATTGTTGTCAACAATGATGATGAACATCCGGCAGGTAATTCACTCA
The DNA here is from genome assembly GCF_900696675.1 of uncultured Candidatus Kuenenia sp. Classification (NCBI taxonomy): domain Bacteria; kingdom Pseudomonadati; phylum Planctomycetota; class Candidatus Brocadiia; order Candidatus Brocadiales; family Candidatus Brocadiaceae; genus Candidatus Kuenenia; species uncultured Candidatus Kuenenia sp. The sequence goes on from NZ_CAADGZ010000064.1 coordinate 6,973, forward strand.
GGGAGATGCTCTTAAAATGCGGATATCTTGTTTACATGGCGTGTCACGGCTATGATACTGTTCTCCTTATAAAGGAATATAACATTGATTTGGTTTTGTTCGACCTCTGCCTGTGCGATGAACATGAGTTTTTGTCAGTAAAAAGGACAAAGAATGCCTTGCCGGATACAAATGTTATTGTTATGGTTGATCGGGCAAAGGTTGGTAATGTAATCAAAAAACTATGCATGGACACTGTTGACTATATTTTGAAACCTTTCGACACCGATTACCTGAAAAAGACGGTTGAGAATGCTCTTTACAAACAACAGTTGGAATGGAATCTGAAAAAGACGCTATTCGATAAAGAAATTATCAATAATATAAACAAATCGATTGCTACCAGCATTGACATTCGTGAAAGTTTTTCAATGGTGTGCAGCGAGCTGAAAAAGATTATTCCATTTGTTCGCGCCTGCTTAATTATTTCAAATGAACAAGGTCAATGGTTTCAGGTGTTTGCGCTGACAAAAAAGTATGATTTTAGTGAAATTGATGCGGGGGAATCATTTCCCATGGGTGGCAGCCTTTTGGAAAAAATTATTCAAACCGGCAAGCCCATCATGGTGAATGATACAAGCACCGGACATTTCTGGACTGATAAGGTGTTGCATAGTGAAGGAATACTTTCACGGCTGGGTTTTCCCCTGATACTTAAGGGAAAAGTGCTTGGGGCAATTGCATTTGGCGCTAAGGAGATCAACAGTTTTGATGAACAGTGCTATTTCTATCTTTGGCAGATAGCACCTCAGCTCGCAATAGTGCTTGAAAACACTATTTTATTCAGCCGGATTAAAACCTCGGAAGAACGATACAAGATGTTGTTTAACTATGCGGCAGATTCGATGATGATGTTAGATTTGAATGGAAAGATACTTACGGTGAACAGGCGCGAGGAAGAAATTATCGGATATCAGATGGAAGAGCTTGTAAATAAGTATGTCTTTGATTTCCTGACTATACCGTCAAAAATAACAGTTATCTCACTACTGTCGATGGCGGTCAATAAGAAGGCGCCGACAACTGAAATTGAGGTAATCAGCAAAAATAAGCAGATATTGGTGATGGAACTGGATATTATTGCCGTTAGAGAAAGAAATGATATTATTTATATGTTAGCACATTTTCGGGATATAACCGAACGGAAGAATCTGGAGCTGGAATTGAAAAGGGAAAAGGAGAAACTGGATGATATTGTAAGTCAAATCGGTGCAGACCTCCTCGTTATCGGCAAAGACAAAAAAATTCGCTGGGCAAACAAACGATTAATCAATAATCATCCCCTCGGCAAAAGTATAATAAATCATACCTGTTTTGATACCTTTTGCAATTTTCAGGAAGATCCCGTTGATTGCCCTTCGTTTAAAGTATTTAAAACAGCAAAAATTAACCAGACAGAGCGCATGGTTTATAACCATAATAAAAAGAAATTTTGCAATGTGATCAGCTCGCCGATTTTCGATAAGGAGGGAAATGTTGTGCAGGTACTGGAACTGATTCAGGATATAACGGAAAAAAAACGGGAAGAAGAACGGCAAAAAAAATTACAGCAGCAGTTAATACATTCGGACAGATTGATATCCATCGGAAGGCTTGCGGCAGGCGTCGCCCACGAAATCAATACCCCCCTTGCAATCATTTCGGGTATGACACAAGGCTTTCTTGAAAGAAAAAAGGGATTTAGCAATGAAACAATAAAAGAATTTAAAACGATGCAAAAGGTGGCGAAAAGGATAGAAAAGATTGTTAATTCCCTGCTGGAATTATCGCATTTTGAAGGAAACGAACAACCAAGGCCTGCCAATATTAATAAAATTATAAAGGACACTGTCGCGCTTATCATAGAACCCTTTACGAAAAAGAATAAGAAAATTGTTTTGAAATTATCCTCCCGGCTACCGAAAATTAAAGGATTTGCAGAGCAATTACAACAGGTTATAATGAACCTGCTGATTAATGCAGATGATGCAACGGATTCCGGCGATACCATCTCCATAACAACGGGCATTAAAAATAAAAACACCATTACTATTACTTTTGAGGATACCGGTAAAGGTATTCCGGAAAATCAACTTTCAAGAGTCTTTGACCCGTTTTTTACGGACAAAGAAGTAGGGAGAGGGACAGGGCTGGGGTTGTCAATTACTTATGGCATTATAAAAAGGCATAATGGCGCTATTCATGTGAAAAGCGACGTGGGAAAAGGCGCAAAATTTGAAATTAATTTACCCACAAACTTTGAAAAGGTGACATATGATGGATAAAGGCGTAAAGGTATTGGTTGTAGATGATGATATTGATTATAATTTATATTTAACCAAATTTTTAAGCGAAGAGGGTTACATCGCCAAAGGTATTACAATGCCTTCAGAGGCCATAAACGTCCTGGGACAAGACCGATTTAACATCGTCATTTTGGATTTAAAAATGCCGCAAATAAGCGGTACCGAGTTGCTTAAGGAGATAAAATCAAAGTTCCAGAATATTTGTGTTATTATATTGACCGGTTATCCCTCTTTTAAGACGGCAGTTGAAACGATGAAACTCGATGCATTTGATTACTTAAAAAAACCATTTGACTTAAATGACTTGAGAAAGGCTTTACATAATGCACAAAAGACGTACTGTCTTATCAAAAATTCGAAGGATAAACTGAAGAGCGATGTCGGGAAAAAGCTTAAGTTTTTGAGGAAAAGTAAAAAGATCACCCAAAAGCAATTAGCAAACCGGACGGGTCTGTCTCCAAGCTTATTATCACAGATTGAAAACGGTCAAATCGCTGCATCTCTTAATACGCTTGATAAATTATCGGCGTCTCTTAATGTTAAGTTGTCCTATTTCCTGGAAGAAAATCCCACGGAAATTATTGCGGATACTTACTAGTATATAACGTGTATTTTGCCGGAGTTTTAAATATATTATGGATAAGCTTTTTCATATCGTTTCACATTTGGGATCCCCGAAAATCCTGGTTATCGGGGATTTGATGCTTGATAAGTATGTTTGGGGTGAGGTCAGGCGCATATCACAGGAGGCGCCTATACCTGTAATTAACGTTTCTTCAGAAGATATACGGCCCGGCGGCGCGGGGAGCGTTATTGCAAATTTAAAAATGTTAGGGGCACAGGTGCTTGCGTGCGGAGTTATTGGAGATGATTCGTATGGCACTATTCTTTTGCAAATACTTAAAAATATGAAATGTGACGTTGACGGGGTCATTGTTGACAATAGCCGTCCAACAACAATGAAGATGCGTTTAATGGGACATCTACAAACTGCAGGAAAAGGCATACAACAATTATTACGTGTTGATTATGAAAAAACCCACTACATTTCCAAAGAGAAAGAACAACAATTAAATGGTTATCTGAGCGAAAAGATAAAGGACTGTGATACTGTCCTGATATCGGATATGAACAAGGGTTTGCTTTCTGATTCGCTACTGAAGGCTATAATTCATCTTTGCCGGGAACACAAAAAAGTAGTAATTGCAGATCCAAAACTTTCGGGAGATTACTCCTGCTATAGAGGGGTTACCGCCGTTACTCCAAACAGGCATGAGACAGAATGTGCTACCGGAATCAAAATTACCGACAGTGAGAGTTTGCATAGGGCTGCGGGTAAATTTGTCTCTGACCTGGAATTGGAGTATTGCGTTATCACTATAGACAGAGAAGGCATGTTTCTTTATCATAAAAAAGGCGAAGGAAGGGTATTCCCTACCACTCCAAAAGCGGTGTATGATGTAACCGGCGCCGGCGATATGGTGCTTAGCATGTTTGGCCTGGTGCTCGGGGAGGGTTATAGTTTTGAGGAAGCCACATTGCTGGCAAATATCGCGGCAGGAATTGAAGTCGGGAAAATTGGCGTTGTTCCGGTAAGTAAAGACGAAATACTTAATGAACTTGCAAGCGAAGGGAATCAGAAATCCGGGAAAATTAAAACCGTTGAAATGCTTGAAAATATTTTAAAAGAACACCGAAGGAGAAATGACAAGGTTGTTTTTACAAATGGTTGTTTTGATATTTTGCATGTTGGTCATATAGAGTATCTTAAGTTTGCAAGAAAACAGGGCGATTTGCTGGTGGTTGGGCTGAACACGGACAGTTCAATAAAAAAACTGAAGGGGCCTAACCGTCCTATTGTTTCTCAGGACGAGCGTGCAAAAATGCTTGCGGCATTAGAAGACGTCTCGTACGTGGTGTTGTTCGATGAGTTAACACCTATGAGCATTATTACGTCCTTAAAACCTGAAATATTAGTAAAAGGCGAAGACTGGAAAGATGCAGGGGTAGTGGGGCAGGAGTTTGTGGAGTCCTACGGAGGCAAGGTAGTATTGGCTCCTTTAGTGGAAGGAATTTCAACCACCAACATTGTCTCAAGAATCATTAATAAGCATACCCGGGATGAATTGTTACAGGGCGTAATCACACAGACGCATTAAAAAACAGGCAGTTATACCTTACTTTTTTGTAGAGACGCATTGCATGCGTCTCTACATTAGCATCAACAACTGAATAAACGCTGCCAAAGGCAGCCTGATTTATATGAAAACACAAGAACTATTTATGAATGATATTGAATACCAATTACAAGAGAGTATCGATACAATAAAAAAACTATTGTCAACCCACGTTGAGATTGTCAGAGACGTTGCCGATGTTATCGTCAGGGCGTTTAAAAATAACAACTTTATGTACTTGATGGGAAATGGCGGGAGCGCAGCAGATGCGCAGCATATAGCGGGAGAAATGATAGGCCGGTTCAAAATGAACCGGCGGCCCCTTCCGGCAATCGCCATAACAACGGATAGTTCTGTAATGACCGCAATTGCAAATGATTTTGGCTATGACTTGTGTTTCTCCAGACAGGTAGAGGCGCTGGTAAAGGCGGGAGATATTGTTCTGGCATTTACTACAAGCGGAAACTCAAAAAATATACTGAATGCGGTCAAAATTGCCCGGGACTTAAAAGCAATAACCGTGGGTTTTACCGGAATGGGTGGGGGTCTCTTAAAAAATGAGGTAGATTTTTGCATAAAAGTACCTTCCTCAAACACGCCAAGGATACAGGAATGCCATATTACCATCGGGCATATTTTGTGTTCTCTTATCGAGAAAGACATTTTTGGACATGTTCCTGAATGAAAAAGAAAAGAGCCGCATTTCTTGATCGGGACGGCACCATAGTTGTCCACACGCCCTATTTAAGTTCACCGGAACAGTTGAAATTATTACCCCATGCGGTTGAAGGCATACGCCTTTTCAAGGATCATGATTATCTGATTATTGTTGTAACAAATCAATCAGGTATTGCCAGGGGATATTTTGACGAACAATCTTTAATACAAACCCATGAAAAACTGAAAAAAATATTAATCATAGAAAAGGCTGAGGTTGATGCCTTCTATTATTGTCCGCATCATGCAGAAGGCGTAGTCGAACAATACAGGATGCATTGCGATTGCAGAAAACCACGGCCTAAGATGTTATTTGATGCTGCACAACAATACAATATCGACCTGTCGCAATCAATAATGATTGGTGATTCCCCTGCGGATATTCTTGCTGGCAAAGAAGCCGGTTGTAAATCGGCGCTCATTATAAATCCAAATCATGAACAGGAAGCTGACCCGGATGCGCCCTTTGGGGCAGACTACGTAGTGAAAGATCTTTTAGAGGCTGCCCGGCTTTTTATCCCCGAGTAAATTGGAGTAAATAGGGGAACACTTCCCATATTTCAAAAATTAATCCGGGAAGTTTCCCCCTGTTTCGCTGTATTTTATGGCACAGCAAACAGACAATTCTAACCTGGAGCGATCACTGAAATCATTAAAATGCACACAACTCCTCACATATCCAATACATTTTTCCGCTTTTTTCGCGACACTTTCAACTAATAAAATACGTAGCGAAGATTTGATCTATACATTCAGTTTTTTTTACTGTTGACATTTAACTTTTAATCGTATAAAAGAAAGAATATTTAATAATACTGTATTATTTATATGTTATGATATATTTATGTATTATTAAAAGATTCACTGAAGATGAAATTTGTTTATATACTTTTGCAGTTATTACTAACAATTTGCAACTTCAACAAAAAAATATCTGGAAGGAAGAAGGAGGTAAAAATTGCTTGCTAAAAATTATGCTGCTAAAGAAAAGGCTTTTTTGCAAACGCTCAGAATCGGAATATTCCTTACATTTCTTGCAATTAATTTAAAATTTATTATAGGAGATATCATTAAACCACTTATTCTTTTTAATGTTTTACAATTTGGAGGACATGGCCATCATTTTGAATTCCATACACCCAGCCTGCCGGACATATGCGGTGATGTTTTAACTATAATCCTTTTTTTAGCCGCATATCTTCTTATGAATTCTGCTACTGTCAGAGACAAAATAGGCGACATTGCTTTTGGCTTTTGCGATGCAAAAGGCTCAAAGAAAGATTCTTTGATGAGAATCAGGGATTATGTTTTATGGGGCAAAAATATTTTTTATATTGCAGCAGCCGGTTTTCTTCTCTATTTCTTCTCTAAGTATTTATTGAAACCGTGGTTGGAGGTGTTTTTTACTGAAGAAGCAGAAGCGGGTACTTTTTTTGTTGCTCTAAACATCACAAATAGCGCCGTCAGGCTATTTGCCGATTTGATCTTGGTATATGCATACTGTAAATATATCGGCGCAAGTAAACATTTTAAACCAATATTTTATAGTTTTTTCTTTCTGAGAGACCTTTTGTTTACAAATCTACTAGGGTTTATTCACAAAATTGATTTGGAAATGGTTGCGCCTGCTTTAGACGTAATGTTTCCGCTATTACTTATATATGCTATCATGAGCTACATTTTGAAAAAACCTTCGGAAAAACCTTACGGAGTATTTCGTATTACACAATAAACAAAACAATTTAGAAAAAGATAGTAATGAGGAAGTATGTCCCTGTAAGACTACTACTTCCGGACGATAGATTTCACGTATCATTTAACCAAACGTTTTTTGACATCTTCGAGTCCCCCCTTCGTTTATAACATTTATATAACCCATTTTCTCTAACACCTTTTTTGCAAAACCTGCCCGCTTCCCGCTCTTGCAATAGAGGTGAATTGTTTCACCCTTGTCTTTTGCTACCGACTCAATTTTTCCCCCAATTTCTCCATGGGGAATGTTTATAGCACCTTCAATATGGCCTGACCTGTATTCCTCAGCGCGGCCCTCACATCAACCCGGATTCCTTTCATTTGTTCTCCAATAGCACAATTCATCACGGCAATCAAAAAACATAAAATCAAAAATAATTTTTTCATGGTATCTCCTTTGTAAACATGCACTATAAAAGTATCCTGTCCTGCACACTGCTGTTTTAAAGGGGAGCATTCCCGTTTTTTTGTAACCGTTAATGATGGGGTCAGGACGAAACAACCCTGACAGGGTTTCAAACCCTGTCAGGGTTAACACTACTGCAACGTTTCATTAAAACATAGCGGAAGTTACAAAAAATCAGGAATGCACCCGTTTTAAAGTCTGTTATCCATATACCACCTTCAGAACACAGAAGGTGTATTTTTAGTCAAAAAAGACTGAAAATTTGTAACACTTTAGTTCTTTGAAAAATTCCAATAATATCGCTGTTTTTCCGCACGATGTAGGAACGACGGATGATGGACTACGGACATCTTTCGTCTCTAGTGCTTAGTCTCTCGCTCTTACGTTTTTCAAAAAACTAAAGTATTACAGTTTTACGACATTTTATTTTTTTATTTGAGGTGAACACCCGATTAATTGTATAAAAAAGGCAAATGGACAATTATGATGTCCGATGCGAACGTATGGGAAGAGGCTTTAAAGTGGAAAGATGAAAAAAGGGAGGTAACGTAATTTGATTATGGAAAAGCCAAACATATTAATAGTTGAAGATGAAGATGAAAACATAGAATTTATTAAATTAAAAAACTCCTGCTGTAACAATGGCCTTACTATATTCGAAACGTCTTATAAAACAGTTTTTAAAACGTACATTCAAAAGAAAAACATTGACCTTGTATTACTTGGATACGCGCATTGCACTATTAGTAATGTATTAAATATTGCCAATAAAATTCGCTATATGGACAGGCATATCCCGATCATCATGGTGACAAAAAATAGTTCTGAGGAAATTGCCATTGCCGCCCTCAGAATTGGAGTAAATGATTATTTTAAACACCCCTTTAAAGAAGAAGATATCATGGAGAGCATCGAACGGTGCCTTTCAAAAAACGATGCAAAAAAACCTTTGCTTCCACAAGCATCTCTGGAATTGTGTGATGAACAAGAACTGGTAGGGGCAAGCGTTGCAATGCAATCTGTCAGGATGCACATCAAACAAACAGCCGAAACCGATACGAATGTTCTCATCACCGGAGAAACAGGCACGGGCAAGGAACTTGTTGCCTGTCTTATTCACAGAAATAGTAAAAGGGCAAAAAATCCGTTTGTCTGCATTAATTGCACTGCCATTCCTGACCATCTTTTGGAAAGCGAGCTTTTTGGGCATGAAAAGGGGTCTTATACGGGAGCAGATGCGTTAAACACGGGTAAACTTCAGTCGGCAGAAGGCGGAACAGTTTTTCTGGATGAAATCGGAGATATGAGCCTTTACCATCAGGCGAAGATTCTGAGGGTTATAGAAAGCAAGGAAATACAACGCGTCGGCGGAAAACACAATATTCATTTGAACATTAAAATCATTGCCGCAACCAACCAGGATTTAGAACAAATGGCAGAGAATGGTAGATTCAGAAAAGATCTGTACTATCGGCTTAATGTCGCGAACATAAATCTTCCGCCATTAAGAGAACGGAAAGAAGACATACCTGATCTGCTTCAATCTTTTATCAGAAAATTAAACAAAAAATATCAAAAAGATATTGAGGGTTTTACTGCAGACGCCGTGAAAGATTTGATGTTTTATAATTGGCCTGGCAATATCCGTGAGATGAAAAATATTTTGGAATCTGCCTTTATGAATTTCCAGACAAGTTGGATTACCTTGATGGACTTACCGGAAAATTTTCAGACGAAGGTCATGCAAGCCAGAATTTTTCATTACAGCGAAAAAGAACTGTTATTAAACGCACTGGTTGCCACAAACTGGAACAAAAACAAGGCAGCGAAACAGCTTAAATGGTCAAGAATGACACTTTATCGAAAGTTTGCAAAGTACCAACTCAACCTTGAAAAACGCCTTATGAACGATGTTTGATGCATAGTAACCACGCATGTTCCCCGACTCCCAGTTCCCAAGCCCCCTCCCAAGTATTTCGTGCTTAGCATCCCGAATCTCACCATTAACTATTTCGCCAAAAAAATGCAAAGAAATTAGTGATAAGTTTCTAACCCATCCGAAATGTTACACACTGTTACACCCCTGTTACATCTTCTTTGTTACACACAATAAATATGTAAAAAACATTATTTCTTTCATTTATATTATCCCTTTGCATTAAGCGGCTTGGCATAAAACTCCCTTATAAAGAGCCAGTCTGCCGTCAGTAATAGGATTCCTTCCTGGGGTTGTTTCAATAAAATAAAATATACCGTGGCCACATTCATTCTCAATCCTCCCCCTCAAAAAGTGTAACAATACCCTGTTACACTTTCCGGCAAAACATAAAAGAACAAAAAACTTCAATAAATCTGCAAACCCAGTAAAATAGCATGTTGCATAGCTATTCCTCCGCAAAAACTTTTGTTGGTATTCCCTTTGCTAAATTAGACATTCGGCGACTTTCAACAATGTAGTGGCAAGGCGTGCCTTGCAATTACATGAACAGTTTAGAATTCCTAAACGTCAAGTTATCTGCTAGAAATTGAAATTTTGTAACACTTTAGTTTTTTGTAATAATTTTTTTAATGAATGCTTTTTGTATTGCAGAATGCACAACCTTACTCTTTGTAAGCAGCGAAAACCTTAATTTTGTTGGTGTTTTCAAAAAGTTAAAGTGTCAAAAATTTTATTAATCAGTTTATCTTTATAACCGAGCCAGGGCTTTAATCATGGTATATCTGGTTCAATATATATGATGACATGGCCATGCATCATGATGTGTAATACAAATGAATTATGTTAGTAATGAGAAATAACAAAGGCAATAATATACAGAAAAACAAGACCAGGGAAGGTAGATACGCAAATTGTTTCCAAATAGGGCAGAACGAATTTGAATTTGTAATCGACTTCGGGCAATCGTATGAAGAATCAGAATGCAAGGAAAGCTTTCATACCAGAGTCATCTGCAACCCGTATTCTGTAAATATTCTTTTAAAATTGTTACAAAAATCAGTGAAGGAATATGAGGAAATGTATGGAGAAGTAGAAAATGACTGAAAACATTTGTACCATTTTAGCCGTTTAGAAAGTGTCCTTAAATAAATAAAAAATACGAGAACCGTTGCTGATGAAGTGGAATGAAAACCTACAAAACAAGGCCACATTCGTCTGAAAAAGTAACTGTAGGCCTGGTTGCTTAACAGACACAATAAAACTACAAATACGTTGTTAGGGAGTGTGTTTATGGTTGAATTAAAATTGTATTATGTAACAAATCGTAACCATATTGGTGAGAAACAGTGGAATCCAGATGGGTACGGTTCCGGTTTTAGCGATGATGGGGCAGAAAATCTGCGTTTCGGGAAGGTTACCGTGCAGGCAGACGAACAGCAAATGAGTAATTATCTGAATGTAGAGACAATCGACAAAGGAACTGGGAACGGCATTCAACTGTCAGGGTACATGGAAGAACGTGTTCGGTCAAATGGCAAGATCAGTGCCTTTGCGGAAATCTTACCTGATGGTACTCAAAAATTAGCCTCAAAAGAAATGTTTCAGAAAGCAAAGTCTGAAATGGAGAAATCTACAGATACTATTGTATATGTTCATGGGTATGCCGTTAAATGGACGGAAGCCGTTGCCAATGCGCTTTCGTTGCAGGCAAATGCTCAACAAAAAGGATGAAAATGGGAGAATCAAAAAGTGATTGTAATTCTGTTTACCTGGCCATCTGATAGCAGAAAGGTATTTTTACTCGTGAGAATGGGAGTAGTGCCTACTGTAAAATACGGTACTCTCAAGTGAAGAAGACAGTCGTTGATTTTGGTTAAGAGTCGTTTAACTGTACTATTTAATTTCATGAGGGGATATTGTCCAATGAACACAGTTATTATATATAGTAAAACTGATCGGGATATACTCAAACGTATATCGACAATAAAACATTATGACCTTGAAAAAAGAGAAAAGGGGTAAAGATAGATAAAAATTCTATGAATGATTGGAAATTAGTCTGATAGAAGGTAAATTTTTTGGTATAGGGTACTATTTTTTAAGGAAGGAAAGAAAATTTATGATTAATAAAACAAAAAACAATTTATTATTTATCTTGATTACTTTTATATCATTATACATTTTAGGTTGTGCGGCAAATAGAACAGGTACAATTACTATTTCAAGCCCCAGAATCTGGCAAGACCATGCAGTAGTTGCAACTGCGGGTGAACAGTATCAAATGTTGAATTCTGTTGGTGAAGATATAAACAAAAATTTACTTAAAAATTTTCAAGGGAAACGTGCCAGGAGATATTATGATGTTCGCGGTTTGAGAGGGGCTTTTCAAATGCAGTATCCATACGGAACAGCTTTAAATGGAACGAGTACTGCTGAAAGCGAAAGTAGTACCGGAACTAGTGGACTTATGGACTTACCTGACATGCCGAACTATTCTGATATAGATAAATATTTGCCCGAAGAAAAACAATCCAAAGGCATTCTTATTACAGATTTTAAAGATATTTTCGGTAGTGAAATTAATGAAGACCCAATTGATCTCTTGCAGCGTGTAGACGATTTTAACCAGGTATTGAGTGGTATGAAGTTAATGCATCTAAGAGATACGCTATCAATGGAGAAAGGTTGGTCGGTGTATCTTTTGGGATTTGATATATCATTGCTCCCGGGCGATAAGACACAGGAGGGACATGGTGCTCGTGTAGAATTTACCATTAATAACAATAGTGATGATGTAAGGATTTATAGTATATGGCCGCAGCGTTATGCTGACAGGTTTCAGGAGGGTACTTCCTCAAGAGAAGATTTTCGGTTGGCTCTCAAGGGTGCAGCCAAAAGTAGTGAGTGGGCTGCTCAGATGGCAATGGATATGGCACAGCGCTACGAGGATGACTTGGCCCATATACAACGTTACCCTCTGATATCAGGTTTTATAAACAATAACAATGGAACACAATCATTTGGTTGGGAATTTAATCCACGTATCCGCACAGTCACTGAAGACCGTGTATGGCCTCTTACGAATAAACCAATGATTAAATATTGGCTCGAACCTGGCGTGCGCCAGTGCTATGCACTCTTAGCGGTAAATGACGACCGTATTGAAGCAAATAATAGATTATTGGAGTTCTCTAAAAATAATTTAGAGAAAATAGCATTTGGTGGAACTGTAAAACTCATGACATTTAAAGACCTTATTGAGGATTACCAAAAGATAATAAATAATGTTGCTTCTACCAATAGTTCGAAAATGGTAGCTAGTACAGAAACAACTGATGTAAAAACAGAAGGAGATTTCCATATTGTAGAAGATGTAGAAATTAAAGCAATTAATCTAGGAGACGAAAGAAGAATAGCAGAAAAACATCTGGATAAATTGATTGCTTATGCGGACTCGGGTTTAGGCAGCGAGGGGGATAAAGATAGATGGAATAATTTCAAAGAAAGCCTTCGTAGGTGGCAAAACAAGCACAAAGAATTGGTTGATTTAATTAATGAGGAATCAGGCAACACATTACGAAAGATTGTTGATAATGATTTGAAAAGGCTTGCATCCGGCAAAAATATTACTATAGATGGTGAGGAGATAAGCATTGACAATATTAAGGATAAATATGACGCTACAATACAAGACCTAGAAGCTGAGAAGAAAGAGGTACCGCAATCCCTCAAAAACTATTTTGATGGGAAAAAATTCCCTAAGCCAACAATAACGCGGGTAGACAGTGAAGATTTAAAAAAATGGGAGTTGACCGAAGACTTGTTAGATCTGCATTATTGTGTATTGGGTTTATTCGGCCATAAGGGAAAGGAATTTGTTAACCGAAAAAAAGAAAAAAAGGAAAAAGAGTTAGAGCTCACAGTAAAACGAGCTTGGTTTGATCGAAAGAGCGGGCATATTGTTAAATTGGAACCTAAATCCTGCAAACGATTTTCGCAATGCGAAAATCAGTATTTTCCACTACCAAGATTGGCAAAAAGCGATAACAGATATCCGTTTTTTAGCAATTGTGGTAGCGCTATTGTACTACTTTAAACA
>NZ_CAADGZ010000065.1:0-19945 GCF_900696675.1 uncultured Candidatus Kuenenia sp.
AGATCCCGCGTCCGCGGCAACAATCACATGAATTATTAGAGGCATTACAGATAAAGTTGCCAGAAGTATTGCCAAGCCGGAACATACGGGTAGTCACTAGAAAAAAGCTTGCTGTTCGGCGTAAAAGCCAATAAATATAAGGCTTTTACGGCACTTTTGTTTTTTGACTTGGGGTGAACATCCGTTATAATGGACAGTTTTGTGGTATAAATTCAATATATTTTTTTGTTATTCACATCGCAATCCTTTAACAAAGATACTTCCGTAAAAACCCGCTATCGTATACAGAAAAGCTGATATTTCATGGCGCATGGCAGCGGCCTGTGTTTCAGATTTAGCTGAACATCCCCATTAACTTTTAAAAAAAAATTGTATGGAAATAGACCTTACTGACCAGGAATTTGCCCTATTTCAGAAATTAATTTATGACGAAAGCGGCATCAACCTTTCCCCGGCGAAAAAAGAATTGTTAAAATCCCGCCTGGCAAAGCGTTTACGCACTCTTTCCCTGAAATCCTTCCGGGAATACCATACCTATGTTACGGAAAGGGATGTTACCGGGAAAGAAATGATTCACATGATTGATTGCATTTCAACTAATCTTACTGAATTTTTCAGGGAAATTGCGCATTTTAATTTTTTATCAGAAAAACTCCTTCCGGCATTGCTAAAAAAAAAGAAGAAAATGAAAGAAAAAAAATTAAGAGTGTGGAGCGCAGGATGTTCAACCGGGGAGGAACCTTACAGTCTTTCTATGGTTTTTAATGAACGTATCGAACAAATAGACAAATGGGACGTAAAAATATTGGCGACAGACCTTTCTACCAGGGTATTGGAAAAGGCAAAAAAGGGATTGTATCATAAAGACCGCTTAAAAAGCATAAACGCCCAGTGGTTACAGACATATTTTAAAAAAGGCAGCGATAACTTTGAAGACTACTATCAGGTGAAGGACGTATTGAAAAATATTATTGTGTTTAGAAGGTTTAACTTAATGGAGCAAACCTTTCCCTTTAAGGGACAGTTTGATTTTATATTTTGCAGAAACGTTATGATTTATTTTAACAAGCAAACACAAACCGAACTTATTTCAAAGTATTACAAACACCTTGCACCTGAAGGCCATCTTTTCATCGGCCATTCCGAAAGCCTGGCAGGCACAAACAGCAAATTCAACTATGTTATTCCAACGGTATATCAGAAATAATATTGGTGTATTTATGAAAAACACCTTTTTAAGGAGGTTTTCTTTTGAACGGTAAAATAAAGGTTTTGATTGTAGATGATTCCGCTGTCGTGAGAAAAATTCTCTCTTCCGGCCTGAGTAAATACCCTGACATTGAAGTTGTAGGTACAGCGCCTGACCCGTTTGTCGCCAGAGATAAGATAGTAACGCTAAAACCTGATGTTGTGACTTTAGATGTAGAAATGCCGCGGATGGACGGGATATCTTTTTTGCAGAGATTGATGGCGTATTATCCTTTGCCGGTAATTATGGTAAGTTCTTTGACACAATCAGGCTGTGAAACCACATTAAAAGCATTAGAGGTTGGGGCGGTGGATTTTGTGGCGAAACCCACACTGGATGTTTCAAACTCTCTTAACGACGTCATAGATGAATTGGCGGAAAAGATAAGGACATCCGTAAGGGTCAAAATTAAAAAAAAGGTGTTAAAAACAACTGATACAAAACGCCCACAAACAAGCCAGGCACTAATTAAAACCACGCATAAAATTGTTGCTATCGGCGCTTCCACTGGAGGCACAGAAGCATTGAAAGAAGTGTTGACACAAATGCCTCCTAATGCACCCGGCATAGTAATCGTGCAGCATATGCCGGCTTTATTTACAAAAGCATTTGCCGACCGACTGAATACCCTATGTGCTATACGTGTAAGCGAGGCGAAGGATGGAGAAAGTGTTGTTCCTGGAACTGCGCTGATCGCGCCGGGTGGTTACCATATGGCGCTAAACAGGAGTGGCGCGAGGTATTACGTTACCATAAACCAGGATCCCCCCGTTCGCAGACACAGGCCATCCGTGGAAGTATTATTCGAATCTGTTGCAAAATATGCCGGAGCCAATGCAATCGGCGTCATTATGACGGGCATGGGCGATGACGGTGCAAGTGGTCTCTTGAAAATGAAGGAGGCAGGGGCGAATACTATCGCTCAGGATGAAGAGAGTTGCGTTGTATTTGGCATGCCGAAAGAGGCGATTAAACTGGGAGCGGCGGAAAAAATAGTATCTCTCGAAAAAATTCCTTCCGCCATCTTATCATTTCTGAATTGACGCGATTCTGACCGATTCGAGAAAACGCCTTAACAATCTGATATCTGATGCAAAATGGATGTGTACATAGGAACAAAGCGCACGCGATGTAAAGAAGCCTTCCTGTTTTGGTTTATCATGTCCTTCTTTCACAATTTCATAGGCAGAAGGCGTATGCCCGGGTATCTGGTGCAGTGATGACCAGTGAAATTCGTGCGCTCTGAATACCTCGTCTTTTCTACATAACAGGGTATCGTGGATACCCTTCACGGTAATATACCCCAGGCCCTGCCTCTTTTGCTCCATTTTCGTGCCACCCTTAAAGAGTCCACACATTTCATATGACTTGTTATTAAACGCTGTTAAATGCTCAAGCAAATACATCATTCCCCCGCATTCACCATAGAATACTACCCCGTTCTTATATGCCTTTCTTATCGATTCCTTCATAGTGGTATTTGACGAAAGCAATGGAGCATGCAATTCCGGAAAACCGCCTCCTATATAAATGGCAGAAACATCCGCCGGCACATATTTATCATACATAGGGCTGAAATAGGCAAGTTCAACACCATATGCCTCCAGCAAATCAAGATTATCATGGTAATAAAAATTAAACGCCTCATCCATTGCGACCGCAATTCTTAAATTATATCGTTCCGAAATGCCGCTAAATATCTTCTTTTGAAAAGAAGGAAGCTTGTCCGCCGAGAAACCAATGTCAATTATTCTTTCTATATCAACCGTCTTTGATAATATGTCTCCTATTTTCTGATACACGGCTTTGGAAAACTCCTGTTCTATGGAAGGTACAAGTCCCAGGTGGCGCTCCGGCAGTCCTATTTCATCATTCTTCGGCAGATATCCGAGCACAGGAATGCCGCTGTTCTCTTCGATTGATTTTTTAACAGCATTGTAATGCCGCTCGCTTCCCACCCTGTTCAAAATTATTCCATGGATAGCTAATTCCTCATCAAACTTTTTGAAACCCAGAGCCACCGCCCCCGCACTCCCTGACATACCCTTTGCATCCATCACCAGTATTACCGGTGCTTTTAATACCTTTGAAAGACCGGCGGAACTTCCGGATTCCGTTCCATTTAATGAGCCGTCAAACAGCCCCATTACCCCTTCTATGAGGGCAATATCCGCATTGTCCATCGCATGGTCAAACAATTCTAGGCATACATCCCTGCTCATGAGCCATGTGTCCAGATTACGGGACAATCTGCCGGTAATGGCCGTATGATGCGAAGGGTCAATATAATCAGGCCCCGTTTTAAAGCCCTGTACGGAGTATCCCTTTTCTTTTAATGCCGACATTAAACCAAGGGTAACGGTTGTTTTGCCAGCACCGCTATGCGTGCCTGCTACCAATATTCTCGGATAAGCTGATGATGATTTTTCCATAGTTCAACGTTTGGTACTTTATCAGTAATTTCTTTGCACTTTTTGGCAAAATATTCGTAACTATTCAGCATGAATGATACACACTGAATAGTTACGAAATGGCTCTATTATACAGACTTCGTCAGGAATCCCTAATAAAAACAACTATTCCATGTTTAAAAATTCCATACAACCGAAGCCATTATCCGCCAATCCACTACCTGCTGAATGCCTCTTACATGCTGATACAGCGGATACTGAAATTTCAAGTCGGTGCTGCATCCCGTCTTAGGGATTTTTACATTAACAAGGGGTGTAACGTAAAATGCTGTAATACCCGTGTTGTCAGGATTGTCAAGCAGAGACGTTTCAGGTCTTGAGAAATTATTATCATGGTCATTGTTACTGCCTGTGTGAAGTCCGTTTAATTCAAGCCCAGGGCTGATATATTTATTCACAGGATATCTTGCAGAAATATCTAATGAAATCTGATCGCCAAACTCGTAACCTTCGTCTCCTGCCGTTGTAAGCTGGTAGAGCAGATTCCCTTGCAAAACAAAGGGGGAAAATTCACGCATATAATTAACAAGGAAAAGAGGATCCCATGAGCCTGTTCCCAATTGCATCATAGCATGCACACGATTGCCGGAATCGGTATTTTCATCATTTTTACCGGTAGGAGTTTTTAGTCCAAACCCGACCATAAGCCTCTCTGCAGGGCGATCAATCTCATTTTCACGCAGGGAGTATAATCCCATAATGGATATATCACCAAGCCCTTCAACAGTTTCCATCTCCATTTTCATATCCATGTCCATAAAATGTTCCCCGTCCATTTGATGCCGCATCCGCATTTTCATGTCCATATCATTGATAAGATAGGGAACGGAAACAAGAAACTGTAATCGGTCTGTGGCTGCATATGAACCGGTAATCGTGTATTTCTGCATAATCATTCTCGTAGGTATTGTAAAACTTTTTGACCCTTCAGGCATATCAGGCCACTCAGAAGCAACCTTATCCAATAATGTGTTGCTGCCGATACGACTGTCACCGTCCCTTATTGTCTCCATTTTCGTATAGACATACTGAAGTGACAACCCAAATTTATCTCCAAAAGTTACTTCCGAAATTGTTGAGCCTGAAAGGCTGCATGCAAGGCCGCATTCGCCTAAAGCAAATACCGCCCTGTTGACAAATAATAAAAACAAAGCCATCGTTATTAGAATTCTCATACAACAGACCCTTTCCTGAGAATAGAAAAACAAGATAAAGACAGTGGAGGGACAGGTTTTAAGTCTGTCCCTCCACCAGAACCATAACATTAAAAAATTATGTAAAAAGCATCATTAATGATTATGTCCGCTATGGTCTTCATGCTCTCCATCGTCTTTATCTTTTTTACCACCTTTTCCATTCTTCCCTTCTGCAGGCCAATATCCGTCTACCGGCAGGTATTCATCAATTGCCTCATCTGAAGGATACACACTGATCTCAAATCCTCTATCGCACCCCTCAGGAAGGGGATTGTTTTCAAGGTCTCTTACTACCTTAAGGTACGGCCAAAAGCCAACGGAAACGACGTCTTCGTCATCAAACTTTTTCGTTAAACGGCCAATCCAGATATCGGCACGGTCGGTATCGTCTGTGGATTTGGTACAATAATTGGCAATGGCAATGTATACGGTAAGCGCTGTTGCGCAGGAATCCGGTTTGAATGTAGGAAAGGTTGCGCTCCATGGAATAACCCCCAGATAACCATCCTTCAGATTCCCATTTGTAAATACAAAAGCCCTGACGTCTTCTGTTTTTTCAGTACCATGCGAGGTAAATGCCGGGACAGATCCCTCCAGTGTTTTTATTTTTTTAAAAAGACTGTTTACCGCAGGTTTCGCGCCCATGACAGGATTGCCTTCTATATGATCGTGAAGATTAACCGACTCTTCTGTATCAGATCGCTCGGCAATAGAATCCGCACCATTGGGGAAAACAACACTTTGCGCCCGTATGGATTGTCCGTCGCACCCGTGAGTTATACTAAAATAATTAAGGCTGGTCGTTCCTTCAAGTTCATCACGGGAATTGTAACTATCCGGGGTATTTTTCGACATGACCGTTGTATGGGCAATAGCATTCCCCGAAATAATCATTGCCCCTAAAAATGAGATAATGGGAATATATCTTTTAGGTTGTAACATATGTTATTTTCTCCTGTTTTTAAAATGAGTATAATTCGAATGCATCAGGCTTTCATGCCTGATACTGACAAAATATAAGGCAGAAAACAGGCCGTCGCAGCCAAAAACATATGATGGAGTGCTCTGGTGTGCAAACACTATCTCTGTTCATCTGCCGCATCTTATTTTATCGAAGGGTATATTGTTTTGTGTTGTAACAAAAGGTGGATTTATGAGAGGTAACGCGGTGGCTTTTCAGGAGGCGAAACTACAGGTTCGCATGGTTGAATGAATGGGTCATTGCAGAGAAAACATAAAAATGCCAATCGGTAGTCTGTTGCAGGGTCTTCCAGTATGTATTTAAGATTGCCCTTTATAAAAGCCAGTGTATCGCTTCCCGATTTACATTGTATACTGCTTATGAAAGAATGAAATCCGTTTTTCTGTTGCTTTGCATCATTTTGTGACACTAAACGGTCTCCGGCAGGAAAACAACAGCAATTTGTCCTGCAATCCGCTTCGGATTTGCAGCCACATTCATGATCCATACACGAAAATGCAACCTGCTTTTTCGGAGGGTTAATAACAATGCCGGCGCTGCATAACGCCAAAAACACCATAATCAGTATCTGAAAACAGGCGATACTATTTCTGATTCTGTTCATTCTCATAATTGATAGAATTGAGTTTTATCCTTTACAGAAAAGGCACATTTTATTCCCGGAAGACAACATTTACAAGCATATTATCTTGCGGTAAATCAGTCGCCGTTGACGGAAGATTTTTCCTGCATGGATGTTTTTCAAAAAACCGAAACCATTAACAGATTTCAAACGGTTATTGTCAAATAAAAAATGTGGCAATATTTCCATTGATATAATCTGAGTAACGAATAAAATAAAGTCTGTTAAAAATAATATGAATACCAGTTTTAAAACATTAAAAATTAAGAGGAAAGGCAGTATGATATGGCGGGTTTATTTCGAAGGGGAACGGTGGTTTCCGATGAAAGAGAAAAAAATAGTAAATCAAAAAAGGAGGTTGGGATGGGAGAGGGAAATATAACGTATTTGACGCCGGATGCGGAGTTCAGGGGTACTATTAAGTTTACCAGAACGCTAAAAATTGACGGAAAATTTGACGGAGAGATGTTAACAGACGAAGGAGAGGTTATTGTCGGAAGCACCGGCGTTGTCAAGGCGAATGTTAAGGTGAAGAATGCCATTGTCGAGGGGCAAGTGGACGGAAATATTATCGCTTCTGAAAGGGTTGAACTTAGGAAAAACGCAAAATTAATGGGGGATTTGCAGGCGAAAACGCTTGTAATTGACGAAGGCGTTATATTTGTCGGCAAATGCAGCGTACATCCTGAAGGATTTACGGAGAGGCCTAAAATGAACGAAAACAAGACGGCAGGTAAAGCCCTGTAGGCTGGAGGTACGAAGTACGATTTAAAATCTAAAATCGTACTTCGTAAATCTAAAAGTAACGAGGTTTTTACAGAGCATGCGATATCCCCCCTTATTTGTGGTATTTTTAATCTGATGAAGTTTAAAAACAATGAAGTGTCTGATGTTATCGAAATAACATGTCCCTATTGCAAGGGCAGTCTTACCGTATCGGTTTATTGCGAGTCGATACTATGCAGCCATTGTAGCCGGCATGTCAATGTGAAAGAAATCCTTTCCCCTTCCCAAAAAGCAAAAAGCACAACTGTTGGGAAAAGAGAGGTTTTTTGTTTTAAGTGCGGGAAGGGAATTTATGCAGATAAAAACGCGCAGGCGGTATCATGTATTTATTGTTATAACCGAAATGAACTGAGCGATTACAAGGTAAAATCGATTTTAGGAAGAAATCTTCAGACTCACGGTACGTTGTATTTAAAGAAAAAAGGAACGATAGAGATATCAAATATTTTGGTTGGGAATGCCTTTATCGATGGCAAAATAAACGGCGACCTCACCGCAATGGGCGCGGTGGAAATTTTAAAACATGGAGAAGTTCATGGCACAATAACCTGCCGTAAATTAATAGTAAAAAAAGGCGGTATTTTTGAAGGAAGTGTACGAATGTTGCAAGGCGAGGCAAGGCCTTAACCAATCGGCAATCGGTAGTCCTCAATCTGCAAATTGCCGACTACCGACTAACGACTGCTATCGGGCAAGTTTCGTATTGTACTGCTGCTGGAATTTGAAGAGGGAGGCGTTGTGGAAAAAGAAGTTGCCGTACTCTATAAATGGGCGTCTGTACTTGCCCTTATTACTATATTTTATAATATTGCGGAAGGCGGCGTTTCTGTTGGTTTTGGGCTCGGAGATGAGACTGTTTCACTTTTTGGTTTTGGATTAGATTCATTTGTGGAAGTGATTTCAGGCGTAGGCATCTGGCATATGGTGAGGAGGCAGCGGAAGAACCCTGCTGCGGTACCTGATATATTTGAACGACAAGCGCTCCGGATAACGGGTTTTGCCTTTTATTTGCTTACGTTTGGGCTTGCAGGTACTGCCATAGTAAATATTTTTACCCATCATCATCCGGAAACTACGTTTTGGGGTATTATTATCGCAGCAGTCTCTATTGTCACCATGTGGATATTGATTCATTATAAGGTGAAAATTGGCAAGGCGCTTCGCTCTCCGGCGATATTAGCCGATGCAAATTGTACAAAAACGTGTGTATATCTTTCCTTTGCGCTCCTTTTTGCGAGCATCGGTTATGAACTTACCGGTATAGGCTGGTTTGACTCAATTGGTGCGGTAGTGATCGCAGGTTTTTCCTGGAAGGAGGGTCGGGAATCATTTTTGAAGGCAAAGGGTATCGGATGTAAGTGCCAGACAAATTGCCCCTGAACATTTATACTCAGACGGTTCACCATTTGTGGTATAGCTAAAAGCACCTATTTTTAGAGTAATTTCAGAACTCCTGAATTTAGAGTTTGAGAGCATTATTATTTTGTTGAGGCGATTGTTATGCGGACAGAATATATTCACAAAGCAATGGATATGGCGAAGTACGGGATAATTGAAGATAACCATACATACTGGGGAGAGATGCCATGTTTTAAGGGGGTATGAGGCAGGGCAAAGACGCTTGAAGAATGCCGTGAGGAATTGCGGGAAACCCTCGAAGAATGGATTGTATTCAGGTTAAAAAATCAACTTGAACTGCCTGAAATTGGTCGCAAAATTGATTAATAATATGGATAAGGTTATTTCAAGCGGACCAATTTGTTGCGGAGCGTGGTTCTTGGAATACCGAGTATTTCTGCCATCTTCACCTGATTACCGTTTGTTTTCTGGTGCGCCCATTCGATAAGTCTTTTTTCTACCTCGGTAAGAACATCGTGTAATTGAATTGTTTGAGTGTTTGATAAATCCATAGAAATGAGTTTTTTGTGGATTTCTACTCTTTTTAAATAATCAGGCAGTGTATCGATAGTAATGCCATGAGAATGGGAAAACGCAACGGCATGTTCTATTACATTTTCAAGTTCTCTTACATTTCCGGGCCAGTTATATTCCATAAGAACATTTAAGGTTTCCCTGGAGACTCCCGGCAAGGCGTCTTCATGCCTTGATACAAATTTTTTAAGAAAATAATTGATTAAACGAGGGATATCGTCCTTCCTTTCACGAAGGGGGGGAATGGTAATCGGCACCACGTTTAACCGGTAAAACAAATCTTCCCGGAACTCTCCCTTTTTTGCCAGTAGCAGAAGATCTTTTTTGGTGGCGCAAATGATCCTTACGTTAATGGAAAGGGTTTTTTCGCCGCCTACTCTTTCAAATGTCCTTTCCTGGATTACCCGCAACAATTTTACCTGCATATCCAAAGGGATGTCATCCACATCGTCGAGGAAAATAGAGCCTCCGTTTGCAAGCTCAAATCTGCCGCGTCTTGTCTTTATCGCACCGGTAAAGGAGCCTTTTTCATGTCCGAAAAGTTCGCTTTCCAGTATTTCTCTGTTTAGGGCGGCGCAGCTTACCCGGATAAAGGGACCCATTTTTCTGCCGCTATGATAATGCACTGCCCCCGCAATTTTTTCTTTGCCGGTACCGCTCTCTCCCTGTATGAGAATGGTGGAATCTCTGTCAGATATTTCTTTTACCGTTTCAATAAGTTTTTTCATTGCGTGACTGCTTCCAACGATATTATGAAACTCAAATTCAGATTGTATTTCTCTTCTCAGGCGGGTCACTTCAGCGGTTGTGTTTTTGTGTTGAAGCGCCCTTTGTAACTTAATGATCAATTCGTCAGTGGAAAAGGGTTTTGCAATATAGTCATACGCCCCTTCCTTTGTTGCGGCGACAGCGCTTTCGAGGGTTCCATACGCAGTCATAATTACGACTATAATGTCCGGATTATAATTTTTAATTTCTTTTAACAGCTCCATGCCATTCATGTTTGGCAATCGTAAGTCCGTCACCACTATGTCAAATTCTTCCGACCTTATCAAACCCATCCCTTCATTTGCGTTGTCAACAGAACTTACATCATACCCTTCTTTTTTTAACTGACTCTCCAGTGAAATCCTCATTAGTTTTTCATCATCGACAATTAAAATCTTGTTGCTCATGTGAAACTCCTAAACTGGCATTGCCAGAACAAAATAAGCACGAAATACGAAATACGAAAGGCGGAACCAAAGATTACACAGATTGTACAGATTAAAAAAATTAAACATTCGGATTTTACCATTTAATATTTAAACCGCCGGTTCTCAAGCTGGAGCTTGGGAACTAGCGGTTTTTTTCATAGAACTAAAGTATAAAATTATTTTATCCTCTCCATTCTGCCGCGGTGGTTTTTTTTAAGTTAACAGGAAAATATTGCTATTGTAAAGAGAAAGTGTTTTTAAGTCGCTGTTTTACGTCATTGTACGGTTTTCCCAGGCGTCTTTATCCGCAGTCCTTGCTACGTTGTTGCCTTTCTCACAGGCAAACATATAGAGAATGTTGTTCCTTTGCCGGGCTTGCTATCCACAAAAATGTTTCCGTCATGGTCTTCCACAATCCTTTTGCTAATGGCAAGTCCCAGGCCGCTTCCCATTTCTTTTGTGGTGAAAAAAAGGTTGAAGATCCTGCTGGCAATATCATCGTTAATGCCAGGCCCGGTATCGGTAATTTTTATGTGTATGCTTGATTTCAGATGGTTGCAATGGCCGGTGGCAATGGTGAGTTTTCCGCCGTCATCCATGCAGTCAAGCGCGTTTACCAGAATGTTAATTATCACCTGTGAAATCTGATCAGCATCTGCGTAAATTTCCGGCAAGCCGGAAAACAGACGTTCTTCCAGTGTTATCCGTTGTTCTTTGATGCGGTGATCCAAAAACCGTATGGAATTTCTTACTACCGTATTTACGCAATGATTGTCCATATGTGTTGAATAAGGACGGGAAAATGCCATGAGCTGTTTTACAATAACTTCTATCCTTTTCAATCCTTCTGCCATTAATTCCAGAAATTCTTTGTTTTGTGAAATATTTTCCGGTTCCCTGGACATCATTTTTACGAAATTTAGCAATCCTCCCAGCGGGTTGTTTATTTCATGGGCAACGCCCGCCGCCAATTCGCCGACAGCGGCAAGGCGTTCGGTTTGAATAAGCTGCATTTCCATCCTTTTTCTTTCGGTGACGTCCCTGCAAATCCATTGAATCGTCCTTTTTTTGCCATATGCAATAATACTTGCGCTAATGCTCGTGGGGATGATTCTTCCGTCAGCATGCTGGCAATCAAGGTTGTCCAGCATACCGGAGCCTTTCTTATTTATTTCACGCCATAAATGTTTGGTTTTTTGCCGGTCATATTCCGGCACAATCTCCCATATTTTTCTCCGGCTTAATTCCTTTTTTGTGTATCCCGATAGTTCTTCCGCCTTTTTGTTTGAATCAACAATATGCGCCATATCCGGGTCAAGGGTGAAAATGGCGTCATTGGCAAGATTTATTGATTCCCTGTATTTTTCTTCAGAAGCCCTCAACTGAGAGGTTCTCTCTCTTATTCTTTGTTCAAGTCCTGCGTATGATTCTTCCAGCTTTTCTGCCATTTTGTTAAACTCGGACGCAAGCCTGCCAACCTCATCTCCTGATTTAATTGATATTCTGTGGTTAAGGCTTCCCTTGCCAATTGCTTCCGCTCCCTTCACCAGTTGAAGAATCGGCTGAGTTATTCCATGGGTAATGATGAAAACGATAGCTATGATAACGAGGACGCTTGCGCTGACTAAGGTAATGACATGTATTTTTAATTTTGTAATGGGCTTAAAGGCCTCCTGTTTGTCCTGCTTTACCAGCAGCCCCCACTTTACAGGGGAAATATGGCGGAAAGCGCAAAGGACTTCTACCCCTCTGTAATCATACGCTTCCATAATGCCTTCTTCCATAGAGTCGAGCATAAAAGATTCAGGCGCTATTAGTCTTATGGGAATACTCAGGCTTAGTGCAGTATTTGCCAAATGGCGCGAGTTGTTGAGAAATATCAACTTGTTGCCATTGCGGCGTACTAATAACGTTTCGCCGGTATCTTCCCTTCCCGGCCAGTCCTGCATTAACGCATTGATGGAGTCTTCCGTGTTTACCCTGATAAGAACAATGCCATTGACTTCGTCCGTTTCCTCCATAGTTATCGGATCAGTGAGTTTTGTTGTACTAAAGAAAGTCATGCCTATTTGCTTTGTATATTCTGAATAGTGGATATCTTTAAAAGGCATTCCCTTATTATTCAGGACATCAAGGTAATAAGGGAAATCCTTGTCGAACATACCGATATTGGAAGGGTTCGTGGATATAACAATTTCACCGTTTTCAATATCGAGGATAGATATCTCATCACAATAAATGAGTTTTTCCTTAAGGCTGTTTAAATATTCTGACAACCGGTTATAATACACCCTTCCGATCTCGGTTTCTTTCATACTGCCGATGGTGCGAAATGCTTTTCTCAGATACAGCAGATTGGAAAAAGATACCTCTAAAGATTTGTTTGTAGAAAGAACGCTAATATCTACGACCCTTTCCTGTAGCCAACTGTTCAGTTGTGTTTTTTTTAAATCAGCAATAGAAGTGAGTTTTTCCACCACTTTTTCGCTTAATGCCTTTTTCCCTTTTTTGTATGAAGTACTGATTACTACAAGAATCGGGATGGTAGTAATTAGTATAAGATAGAAAATAAGTTTTATTTTTATGGTCTTGAAAAAACGGAAATATGTTTTTTTCTGTTTGGGCATATTTTTTTCTGCAGTTTTCAACGGCAGTTCCAATCCTGGTTAAGTATAAGAAAGTTCATATAAATTAAACCCCGCAATGGGCATGGCAATCGCGGTATAACGACAATTTTTTCGGGTTTAGACCCTAATCCGGACAAGCAAGAATCAAACAAGCGCGAAATAAAAAATACGAAATACGAAATACGAAACAAATTTCAAAATACAAAATCCTAATAAAAAAACGGTAACACGTTAGTCTTTTGAAACTGGAAATTGTTATTTGTAGTGCGACGAGGTTCGTCGCACTACATGAATTTAGTGGGCTTAGATATTTTAAGTAAGGAACGAGCAGCAACTGTTTATATCATCCGCCCCCTACGCTTACGGCAAGCAGCGCTATTATTGAAATTTTTCAAAGAACTAAAGTATTACAAAAAAACGGGGTTTTGAATATTTCCCCTGCTTGTTTCCAAACGCTGGCTTGAAAACAAGACTACAAAAAATAGCTTAAGCACATGTACCGCAATATGATATGACTATAAAACCATTTTCATCGTTTCTGGGTATTGCTAATGCAACATGATGACTGTTTGGGAAAAAGCAGGAATCCTCCCCTTACCCCTCCAAAGCGGGAGAATGTCCCCCGGTGGCGGGGGTACAGGGGGTGGATTCGTATTTAGCATTTCGGATTTACCATTAAATATTTTGCCAAAACATGCAAAGAAATTACAGCTAAGGTACTAAAAGGCAGTTTTTACTTTTTCAAAAGACTAAAGTGTTACAAAAACGTTTATTTTACTATCCGTTCAATTTTTATATAATATTTAATCTGAATGTGATACAAATAATAAAAAAGGACTTTATTTGGCTAATTTACAGGAGCAAATGTTATGTTGAAAAAAATGAACCTTTCTTTTATTTCCTGTTTTTGCATTATAGTAACAATTCTTATTCAGTTCAAATCTATCCATGCCGAAGATGCGGATATTCCATGGCAGATGTTTCGAAGGGATTTGCAGCATACCGGCCAAAGCCCTTTTGTTGGGCCAAAAAACAGTGAGGTAAAGTGGGCTTTTAAAATTGATACGCGTATTACCTCATCTCCTGCAGTAGGGTGTGACGGCGTCATTTATTTCGGCTCGGTAGACGGCAGATTATATGCTCTTAACCAGGATGGTGCAGAAAAATGGGTACTTCAGGTAGGTGACGAAATAACAGCTTCTCCTGCTATCGGAAGGGATGGGACAATTTATATTGGTTCGCGGGATAAAAAAATGTATGCTGTTTCTCCTGAAGGAAAGGTAGTGTGGACTTATAAAACGGAGGGTATCATTCTCTCCTCGGCAGCGGTAACGAAAGATGCCGTATATTTCGGCGCTGATGATAACAACCTCTACGTCCTCTCGCTTGATGGAACATTAAAATGGAGATATACTGCCCCAAGCAATTTAAAAGCCTCCCCTTCCCTATGGGATGATGGCTCGGTCTGTATCTTTGCAGAAAAAGGCACCCTTCATGCAATTTCCGCTGATGGCGCCCAGAAGTGGGTAAAAAGAGTGGGGTCTGGCGTCTATTCCTCGTTTTCATCCCCCGCTATCGGAAAAGATGGGGTGGTGTATGTCGGCGCGGATAATGGGAGAATGGTTGCCATAAATCCTGACGGAAACATTCGCTGGTATGTCAATACCGGCAAAGCGGTGCATAGCAGTCCTGCAATAGGAAAGGATGGGGCAATTGTGTTCGGCGCATATAATGGCTTTGTATATGCTATTTATCCTGACTGTAAATTAAAGTGGAGCTTTAGAACAGGGGGTTGGGTAGAATCATCCCCTGCAATCGATGCCGATGGAACTGTTTACATTGGTTCCAGTGACGGAAAACTTTATGCCATCGACTCAAAAGGCAATTTGAAATGGTCATTCCAAACAATGGCCGCGGTTGAAGCATCACCTGCCATTGGGCCAAATGGCGCAATTTACATCGGTTCCAATGATAATCATTTTTATGCAATTGGCGGGGAAGAAAGAGATACTCCAGTGCCTCTGTTCGATAAATAGTACCTTAACATATGAGGTACTATTTAAAATCGTACATCCCAAACCGTAATTCGTAAATCTAAAAAGATGAATAGCAAAGGGAAAATCAGTAGACGAGGTTTTTTAAAGACAGGCATTGCCGTAGGCGCGGGAGTGTATGGACTTCCGTATCTTCGTGCAATAAAGAAGAAACCTACGCTGAAACAATTGAAGGAACATGATCTGAAGCCAGGGATAGTTGTGGTTCACGGAGATAGTGCAAACGCAAATGGAGAAGATGTGGTTGTTAAAGAAATGGTAAGGCGTGCAATAAGCGCACTGGGTGGGATGCGTAAACTTGTTTCCAATGGCGACCGGGTACTTATCAAGCCAAACATTGCATGGAACCAGTCTCCGGAATTTGCAGCCAATACAAACCCCTGCGTCGTTGCCGCGCTTGTTGCATTATGTAAAGATGCAGGTGCCCGTTCGGTAGTGGTTATGGACCATACATGTTCCGCAAACCCAGAAACATCTTACAATAGGAGCGGCATTGTTTCCGCCGCCATCCGGGCTGGTGCTAAGGTTTCATACATAAACAAAAATCGGTTCAGGGATTTTGTTATCCCGGACGGCACGGTTTTAAAACAGTGGTCATTTTACGAGGAAATGGTGTATAAGGACGAAGTCGACGTCCTCATTAATGTGCCCATAGCGAAACAACATGGCACATCAAGGCTTTCCATGGCTTTGAAAAATGTCTTTGGCATGATCGGAGGAGACAGGGGAAGTCTGCATACCGATATACACCCAAAAATTGCAGATCTCAACAAATTTGTGAAAGTAGATCTTACCGTGCTTGACGCCTTCAGGATTTTAAAAAAGAACGGACCCACTGGCGGACGGCTGGATGATGTAGATAATTCGCAGGAACACGCAAGGCGCATCATTGTCAGCACTGACCCCGTTGCAGTTGACGCATATGGCGCAACATTGTTTGGCATTCAGCCAAAGGACGTGGGCTATATCAGGAAATCCCATGAAGAGGGATTAGGGGAAATCGATTATACATCAATGGGTTTTGAAGAATTTCACGTGTAATCAACGGCGATGCAGGACAAACACACACAAAACAATTGGCCTTTTCATTTCCGCAGGGTCATACAATACATTAGCTTCTCGGCATTCATTTATCTGCTGCTCTTTTTAGATCCTCTAACCGAAAGAGATGCACCGGCGAACATATTTCTTCGCATGAGTCCCCTTTCTGCTATAGGGGCAATGATGGCGGTAAGGGCGTTTATTTTCAACTACTGGCCTGCATTCATTGTCTTATTGCTAACGATACCCTTTGGGCGCTATTTCTGCGCGTGGATTTGCCCTATGGGAACAACAATAGATATCACAGACCGTTTTTTTGCCAGTTTTCGAAAACATGCGCAAAGAAGGCTCTATGACGGAAGATGTCTGAAATACTATCTCCTTGCATTTCTTTTATTAAGCCTGCTCCTGGGGCTGCAATGCGCCGGATGGTTTGATCCCCTCTCCATCGCGACAAGCGTATTTGCAATGAGTATCCATCCTTATATTATCCATCTGGACGATTCCCTTTTTGTTTATTTGGAACATATTCCTCTTTTGGGTTATTTATTTTCCTTTTTTCATGCCTTTTTCCAGAAAATCCTTTTTGCCTGGCATGCCCCTTTCTTCCGTTCACACGGAATCATTTTGTTTGCCTTTGTGATCATCATTGCCTTTGGAATGGTATTGCGGCGCTACTGGTGCAGGAATATTTGTCCGATGGGTGCGCTGTTTGCTCTTTTCTCCGACTGGTCATTCTTTAAACGGAATGTTTCGTCAACATGCACAAGCTGCGGTTTGTGTGTTGAAAAATGCGGTATGGGTGCAATAGAAAGCGATGGGAAAAGCACGAAAGAGGGAGAGTGTATTTTGTGTATGACCTGCCGGAAGGTGTGTCCGGAACAGAGTGTCACCTTCAGGAGGTTTCAGCCTTCTTTGCAAAAACATGCTATCAGCCTTTCCAGGAGGGCATTTGTTGTAAGCGGGATTACCGGCGCGGCAATCGCCCCTTTTTTGAAATTAAACTACCGGAAAAAAATAAACAAGGAAACCGTTTCCATAATTCGTCCGCCAGGTGCGGTGAATGAAAAAGAATTTATTGCCCGCTGCATACGGTGCGGGGAGTGTATGAAGGTTTGCAAAACGAACGGACTGCATCCTGTGTTATTGGAATATGGCATTGAAGGCATATGGACGCCGCAATTAATACCCCGGATAGGATATTGTGATTATGGATGTGTGCTGTGCACACGGGTATGTCCGTCAGGGGCTATAAAACCTTTGCCGCTTGAAGAAAAACGGTGGGTCGCGTTAGGAAAGGCCAGAATAGACCATAACAGATGTATTCCATGGGTGGGCTATTCACGCCTTCCCGAACTGAAGAAGGAATGGCAGGATTTTAATTGCGGTGTATGTGAAGAGGTGTGCCCCGTTCCGACAAAGGCGATCCATTTTAATACCTATGTGGACGAACAAGGCCGGGAAATTCGCAGGCCTTTTGTAAGAGAAGATGTTTGCGTAGGGTGCGGTTTCTGTGAAAAGGTCTGCCCCGTTTTAGGGACTTCCGCTATTGTCGTGGAAGGCATCCAGCCGCAAACTACGGTAAAAAAAGAAAGGTCTGTAAAAATAGTATCGTCCGGCAACTTTCTCCCCAAAACACTTGGAAAGTGGAAAAGGATTGCAGAGCCGAGGATTTACGAAGGAGGCGAAAAATTATATGAATATATAAATGGAGGCGCGGAGCTGTATTTAGCGTATTCGTTTATCCGGGTGACGAATGCGGAGTATGGAGATGATACAGGGAAGAGGATTTCCATAGATGTTTGGGAGTTTGAAACTGCGGAAGACGCATTCGGCGTCTTCACAAAAGACCGTGCGGGTATTGGGATACCATTAGGCAACAGGGCGTCTTTGTTTGAAAATTACTTGTGTGTATGGAATGATGTGTATTGCATAAAGGTAGCGCCATGGGAGGGCAGTATTTCTGGCGGAGAAATTACTTCTTTTGGTAAATCCATTATCGATTTAATGCCCTACAAAAAAGAAATCCTCCCCGATATAGTACGTTATTTGCCGGAGGATTCTCTTGTGAAAGAAAGCCTGAAATTTTTTCACGAAAAGATCATTCTGGATAATATCTATATATCCGATAATTTTATTGAAGAAAATGTATTTCATTTAAGCAAACAGACGGACGCCCTTATCGCAGAATACAAAACGAGGGAAGAGACCGCCCCTTTACTGCTACTGTTGATAAAATATCCAGACCGTGATGCGACATCAATCGCATTTGAAGCGGTGGTTCAGTTGTGGAGGTCATGGGGAGAAAAAGAGACGCACTCAAATGCCATCCATACCTTTCAAAACGAAAACGGATACTTTACCTCATGGTTGCAGGAAAAACATCTTCTGTCAGCAACATTTCTTTCCCAAAAAAAGGAAGAGGGTGAAGAATTGCTTCGCCGTGTACTGCAAAATGATAAAATCAAATAAAGGACTCGAGCGGTCGGCAATCTACAATCGGCTTTCAATAGAGGCCAGAGGTCGGAGGTCAGATGTCCGCGAAAAACTCTGACTTCTGAAATTGGCAATCGGCAAAATTGCAGATTGAGGGTTGCGCCTTGCGCTTTTCCCCCGGAGCTATTTATTTGACGCCGAATTAATTATTGACAAAAAAATGAATGATTTTATAATGTACTTACTAAAACAATAGCTCTTTTTTATAGTAACTATTGATAAAGGCAAACCAGTCGTGAGGCTGGGACGCAAAGCAAAGAGTCTTTAACTTATTCAGCGGCGCACAAAGCGTAAAACAAAAAATCCGCAGAAGGATGAAGAGAAAAATTTCGCGATACCGCTAAACAGTGAAGAAAGCCCTGCTACCGAATAAAAAACTGTATAACGTTTATTTTATTCCGTAGCAGGGCTTTTTTATTTATTACTATAGTGTGATTTAAAATGAATACAATGAGAAATCGTACATACGAAAAGATTATTCAATATGTGTCGTTAACAATGATTGTTGCGGCAGGAGGTATTATTGGCGCCTTGCCTCTTATTAGCAGCAGTTCCGCAGAGGTAAGAACGGTGATATCGGAAAGCGATATGCTGAGAGCGGCATTTGCACAAAAAATATCTCAGATTTGCGAGATAGATACAATAGATACAAAGGAAAGACCGTGGCAATATATTGTTATACACCATAGCGCTTCAGAGAAAGGAAATGCAACCCGGTTTGATACCTATCATAGAGAAAAGAAAGGGTGGAAGTATGGATTGGCATATCACTTTGTGATTGGCAATGGAACTCTTTCTGGCGATGGAGAAATAGAGGTAGGAAATCGCTGGAAGAACCAAATTCATGGCGCTCACACGGCAAATATGGATTGCAACCAGGTGGCGATAGGCATTTGCCTCGTGGGTGATTTTGAAAACGGCGGGAAACCTTCTGAGGATCAATTTGATTCGCTGGTTAGGTTGACCCGTTATCTTTCCTCGAAATATGACATCCCTTTATCGAACATCATATTACATAGCCAGGTTCATCAAAAAGGAACTGCATGCCCCGGTAAAAATTTCCCCATGGCTGAATTTAAGACGAGTTTAATTCAGTTTGCCTCTAACGAAATATCCCCTTCGCGAAAATCATAACCACAAAGCACATAAAGTTTAACCACAAAGGGCCTAGCGCGGCCTTTGGCCGCAACCAAAAAGGTGATTTTTAGTTTATTATAAAGTATAGTAGTATCCTCGTAAATAGTAATCAGACAATTTGGAGGACACTACTTATGAATAAGTTGATGGAATTAT